>JAIIAN010000103.1 GCA_022717655.1 Bacillota bacterium
GATCGGACGTCCACATTTTTCAATCGCCCGATGAATCATTTCAATTTCATTTCCGCCATACTCCAATGTGCTTTCATCTCCAGGTCTGCCATATTTTACGCAGATATCATCCACTTTAATATAATCTACACCCCATGAAGCGTACAATTCTAAAATAGAATCATAATATTCCTGTGCTCCAGGCTGGGTCGAATCTACACCATACATATCCGAATTCCAGCAGCAAATCGAAGCGGGATGTGCAACCTGACGTGCCATATAGGAAGTTCCTTTAATCGTCACATTTTTTGCAACTGCCTGGCGCGGAATTCCTCTCATAATATGGATTCCAAACTTCAATCCTTTCCCATGAATATAATCGGCAATCTCTCGGAATCCCTTTCCTCCTGCTGCCGATGGAAAACGATTTTCAGCCGGAATCAGTCTCCCATATTCATCCATACATAAATCCGCAAATTTATGATAATGACTGGAATCCGCTGTCGGTTCATACCACTGAATATCGCAGATGATATACTCCCAGCCATATTTTTTCAAATGCTCAGCCATATAATCCGCATTTTGTTTTAATTCTTTTTCTGTTACCGACGCTCCATAACAATCCCAGCTATTCCAGCCCATCGGAGGGGTCTTTGCAAAATCATTTTTATTCATACTTTTCTCCTTCTATTTTAAGTCAATCTCAAACAAACGCGCACATTTTTCCTGTGGGAGTTCTACGCACAACTCATTCTCATCATAACAGAATTTACAATCTACGGTATCCGGATAGATGACCGATACTTTTTCAATTTCTTTTCCAAAGTCCAGTGGAATCTTGACGTTTGCAGTTTTTGGTGCAAGCACTGCAAGATATACTCTATTCTCCATTTTAATTCCGTAAGCCAACTGTTTACTTTCTAAATCAGCAAATCCAAGCGGAAAAATCGGGACGCCATCCTTTATTCCATCACGAATCTGCTTATAAAGCGCAATTCCTTCTGCCATAAGTTTAAGATTTTCCTCACTCATTTTCCATACCATTCCACTTATGTATGGACGAAGCAGGAGTCCATTTACCATGTTATAGATGACATGCTCTCTATCATCTTCATAAGGATAAACCCACATACCGGCCTGTTCCGGTGTTACTGCACTTGCAACATTTACTCCAATATAAGAATTGTAAATGTAATCCGTCTGATCACTGGTAGACTGAAGGCTTAACAGCTTCAACATTCCATAATCCATTCTCTGTCCACCAGAACCACAGTTTTCAATAACAAGATGTGGATAGGCTTCAAAAATTTCTTTATACCACTGATACAGATACAGATAATGCTCGCGAATTGCATCAGAGCAGCCATCTGAGTTCAAGTCACTTCCATATCCCATCGTAACATTATAATCCACTTTGAAATATCCAACTCCATAATCACGAATCAGACGGTCTACAACTTCACGGCAATATTTTCGAACTTCCGGATTTCTAAAATCAAGTAAATACCGTTTATTATCGATATGACGTTTTCCATGACGGCAGATGAACCAGTTATCTGGAAGTTTCTTTGCAAGTTCACACTCTACTCCCATCACTTCGATTTCAAGCCAGAGTCCCATAACCAGTCCTTTGGATTTTGCATAGTCGCAGACAGATTTCATTCCGTTTGGGAAACGTTCCGGTGACTCTTTCCATTCGCCAACTCTGTCCCACCAGTACCCTTTATCATACCAGCCAGCATCCATACAGTAATACTCACAGCCCATCTCAGCAGCTTTATCAATGATTTCTTTTTCTGTACTTTCAATCGGGTCTCCCATCAGACAGTTCATATAATCATTAAATACAATATTTAATTTCTTATCATCGTCATTTTCTCTTCGGATTACTCTACGATACTTTGTCAATTCTGCCATTGCTTCATTCAAAGAACCATCTGCAACACCAAATCCAACCGGTACCGTCTCAAATGTGTCTCCTGGTTTTAAATTCTTCCACCAGCCATTTTCCATCTCTGTCGGACCGCTAAGCGCAAGATACAGATTTTTTCCCATAGAAGAACCATACTCTACAAGCCACTGACCGGAATGTTCAATCTGGAAGAAATACGTTTCTTTTGCTTCTGTGTCTTCACAGATTCCCATCGGAAGATATCCACAACTTGACCAGGAGCCTCTTCCTCCATAGCAGTATCGGTTTAACCCAAATCCCGGAGTGTTAAATCCATCTACCATCATGCCATTTAAATTCAACTGTTTTGCACTGTCTTTTTTCCACTGTGCTTCACAGCACCAGCTATTATATGGAGTGTAAATCTGTGTTTTATCATAATATGGAAGTTCCCCATTTGCACAAAGACCATGATAAATAAAAGAAGACACATATTCTAAGCCAACTGCTTCTGTACCATTATTTTTTACTTCTGTCCAAACCTGTACTGCTGAAATCCCATCAAAGAACTGCATATAATAACTAAGTTCCACACCATAATCTGATTTCGTATGGATGATTAACTGCTGACCCTTCTCTGCTTTTTCCAACGTATGATTTACATAATGAAACTCTTCCGATGCACTACTCAAACTATGTTTATAGCCATGCATATTTCTACTGCCCTTTCCGGTAAGCTGAATCTCTGTAATTGAATAAGACGCCTGCTCGTCTCTTGGTTCACGGTTTCTGTCTGCTCTGCCAGCTGTTGTAAACTGCTTTAATTCAACGATTCCATTTTCACGAATTTCAAAGATAACTTTTAATCCATTCTCCTCAATGCGAATTTCTTTTGTCTCCATAATCGTGTTCCTTTCTTTTTCCTTTCTTTTCTTTTTTATTTTATTAATCATAATACCAGGCACCGTCTTCTGTTTTCCTTGCCTGTTTCATATATTTTTGTAAGACTTTTTCCACTAAAAATGAAGAAACCCAAGCATATACTCCAGGAACAATTGCCATTAAAAACGGAAACAAATAGCAAATTATTCCTGCTGCTCCCAAAAGCAGAATCAGTAATATTGTAATTGGAAAATATTTCACGGACATATGTAATGCATACTGAAACTGCCCAACAATGCTCATACGAAATCTTGAGAGTACGGAAAAAATATACGGTACTGTAACTACAAACGGAGATGCAAGTACCATTCCCGATGCAACAAAAAGATATGGTGTTCTCTCAAACATTCCACTTTTTGTAACTACACTTACATAAAACAATAAAATTACGGCATATACCAGATAAAACAGTGTTATACCTATTCCCTGCTTTAAATTTTCTTTAAAAGAATGCCAGAAAGCAATTGTGACAGTACTATGTTTTTTCCTTACAACTTTAACAATTGTATAATAAAGTGCTGCACTTGCCGGTCCTATCGTAATAATCGGAATACATGTTATCAGCCACAAAAATCCTGCAATTATCACTTCCGAAATCTGTTCTGCGATTGACACAACCGGAGAGTCCTCTGATAATTTCACCCTCATTCCTCCTGTTTTTTCTTATTACTTTATTTTATCATTTTTCTAAAAAAGCTACCATTGGAATCTATCCAAAGGTAGCTTTTTTTACTTTTTACTTAATCGCACTATCTACCTGACCTTGGATAAAGTATTTTTGCAGACACAGATAAACAATAATCAATGGTAACATACCGATTACTGCTGTTGCTGCTGCTGCGCCATAATCATTTGATACTGCTGAGAAGAACGTTTTAATGACCAACGTAATGGTTCTCATGGATGTCTTCTGCAGGAAATAATATGCATAAGTATATTCATTCCATACACTAACTCCTTGAAGGATAATAACTGTTACAGTTACAGTTTTAAGCTGTGGTAAAATAATTTTAAAGAAAACCTGGAAATTACTTGCTCCATCAATGGCAGCTGCTTCATCAAGCGCAACCGGAATCGATGAAATAAAGTTCGTATACAAGAAGATAACAAGTGGAAGTCCAAATGCACTTAATACCAATACCATGCCCCAGTAAGTAGAAGTTGCATGAATCTTTGACATGGTAGAATAAACACCAACCAAAATAGTAAGGGGTGTAATCATCATGACAGACATAATCAAACTTCTTACGATTTCGTTTAATTTTGACTGATTACGTGCCAGCCCATAAGATGCCATACATCCAATGACAATCTCAACAAGTAAAACAAGTACGGTAATAATCAAACAGTTTTTAATACCTGTAAAGATTTCTCCACTTTGAATAATCTTGTTATAGTTATCCCAGTAAATTGTTTCCGGAAACTGGATTCTCGAAGTTGTATCGCTAAATGCTTTTAAAGAAACATTGATGATGATATAAAATATAATACTTCATAATTACAAAAGAAAACCACACATTTATTGCAGGAGATGACAATTATGTTCTATGAATACGAAAACGAAAAAGAAAATTATTATTGTACCTTTGAATACAAACCACTGGATTTTCCTTTGCACATCCATCAGGTAATCGAATTAGTACATGTCATACAAGGTGAAATTGTGATGCAGATTGGTTCTAAAACCTATACGCTAAAGCCTGGACAACTTGCACTTGTCTTTCCAAATGTCGTCCACAACTATCATACGTTGTCCGAATACGGAAAAACTCTTTTTTATATTTTAAATTGCAACCCTAACCTGCTTCCTTACTTCAAAAAAGATTTATTAAAAGGTCAGCCGGCTAACCCTATACTGGATTCGAATCAGATTCACGCAGATTTTTTATATGCGGAAAAGCGTAGCGTAGAAGTTTATTTTTGTGCGGAAACAGTCGCTTTATGCAGCTCACTTGCTTCCCTGATGCTTTCTCGTATTTTTCCTTACTTGAAAATCTTACCTTATGAGTCAGAAGAACAAGGTCTGCAAGATTTATCTGGAAAAGTAATTTCCTATATTGGCTCTCATTTTACGCAAAATATTTCTCTGGAAAATATTGCAAATCATTTTGGAATTGGAAAATATTCTCTTTCAAGAATCTTCAGTAATGTCCTTCACCAAAATTTCAACCATTATCTAAATTCCTTGCGAATCAATTATGCCAAACACCTTCTTACTACCAGTGATTATTCCATCACTCGAATTTCCGTAGAATGTGCCTATAATAATCAACAGACCTTTAACAGAGTCTTCAAAGAATTTACAGGAACAACCCCGAAAGAATATCGAAAAAAATTCCAGTCGGACGTTTCCAATCCTATTTTACCGAATCCAAATATGTATTCCGAAATTATTATTTAAGCAAGTCCTCACCCACTGCTTATTGCTTTTCGCAATTGAAGCAGGTGACTTCCTTGATTTGGTTAAATAAAAACAGGGAAAGCTTCTATCCTTTCAAGAAATAAAAGCTTTCCCTATTTTCCTTTACTTAAATCTTACATATCCAAATGCACTGCACCGCATGGGAGGGGTAATTCATACTTCCATTTTTTTCATTTCTTCCAGGAAATCACGAATATAAGCTACTGCTAAATCTAAAGCTTCCTGTCCCAACTCAGCTGAAGATTCCTTTGGATCAAAAGGACCAAACCAACCACTCGGTGCGATTTCTTTAGTATCTCTTACAAGACGCACAATTCCTCCCTTAAAATTGACCGCCTGAATGTAAGCTGCTTTCATATTTTCGGTCGGATCTTGAGCATTAATCGGCTTGCTCAGTTCCAGATGCACAGAATCCGGAGCAATTGCCATCATTGCAGAAGTTTCCAGAACATCACCGTGACCGCCTTCAAATTTTTTGTCTAACTGAGCTACCAAACTCCACCAATCAACGCTTGCACATACACCACCTTTATGATAAACCTCAAGCGCTGCACGATCGATAGACGGTGTATTTCCGCCATGACCATTTAAAATCACAAAGCGTTTTGCTCCATGCTGCATAAGAGAATCCATAATACCATGGAGTACCAAATACAATCCTTCATATCCGATATTGATGCTTCCCTCAAAACTCAAATGATACGGGCAAACACCATACGGAACGGTTGGTGCTACAATTACATTTTCTACATCTTCCACGTGATCTGCCAGATAAGACGGAACCATGAAATCTGTTCCAAGCGCACTCTGTGTACCATGCTGTTCTGTGCTTCCTACCGGAATCACAATAATCGGATCTTTTAAAAAGGCTTCTTTTGCCTGTGCTGTTGTCATTTTTGCAAGATACATTCTCTAATTCCTCCTATCATGCTATACCATAAAATGGCGTTCAATTGTCTCCTGCGACGGAGCTTTGGTAAATTTACTTACAATAACCATTACAATTGCTGAAATGATCGTTGTTGGAAACAATGCATGGAATCCCAAAGCAAGTGCTTTTACCGATGGATTTAAGGTAAAGAGTAACAATGAGATCACGCCTGTTACTACTGCTGCAATTGCTCCCTTTGCAGTTGCTTTTTTCCAATAAATACCAAACAAAATCGGTACTACAAAAATTGCCATTCCTGAGAATGCAAATAAGTTAATTTCAAAGATACTACCTGGCTGGAATACACCAAAGCAGATTACCAAAATACCAATTATAACGGTTATTACTTTAGAAAGCTTCATAACACTTTCATCTGTCGCATTTTTATTAACGAGTTTTTGATAAATATCACGGGTAACTGCACCGGTAGTCGTTACCAAAATACCATCGATGGTAGACATACCTGCGGCTACAATGCCGGCAATAAAAATAGAAGCTAAAAATGGATTCAAACCTCTTTGCAAAATCATTGGAACAATCTGATCTGCTTTCTCAATATTCTGAATTGTAGCAATTCCGTTTACACCGGCCCATTCAATCAGAGTTGCAGAAAAAAACATACCTGCAGTACCCAGGAGGATTGCTTTAAACATTGTTTTATGATCTTTCATTGCAAAAAACTTAGTAAACAAATGTGGCTGTCCCATTGTAAAGAAGGACCACAACACAATATTCGATACATAATATGTCCAAGGCATATAACCATTTGCACCTGGAAACGTCAGATAAGCTTCATTCATACTATGGAGTGTTTGATTAATATTAGAAAAACCGCCTCCCATTACGATAGAAACCACAAATGTCACGATTGCGGTCGCAATCATCAAAGAACCCTGGATTACGTCTGTCATCATAGCACCCTGCATACCGCCGGTCATACAGTACAAGATCACAATAATTCCCATTCCGACAACGCCTACCCATTCAGGCAGTCCGGTAAATACATGTACAATAACACCTGCTCCGATAATCTGTGCTCCCATCATCGGAATCAAGAAAAACAGCATCATGATACCAAGCACACCACTCATAACTTTCGAGTCGTAACGGTCTGTCAGATAATCTGCCATTGTTAAGAAACCATATTTGTGTCCCAGCGTGATTAACTTACGACCAATCAAAAGCGCCGGCAAAATCATGCAAAATACTGCACCCGGTACAGAAATTGCCATTCCTGCATATCCTACGCCATAAATTGTTCCCGGAGTTCCAAGGAATGTTCCCATAGAAAACTGAGTAGAAAAATATGCGATACCACTCACTACTACTCCTGCTTTTCCGCTTAAGACAAAGAAATCTCCCAAGCTGTTGGTCTTGCGTCCTGCATACCAACCAATAAATGCCATAATTCCAAGATAAAGTACCAACACCGTATAAAAAGGAATAGGTGACGGCTGAATTGCTGCTCCATTCATAATTACTTTTTCTCCTCCTCATCATAGGTGTGATATTCTTTTCGTTTCATACACATGCGATAATATTTTATAATCAGCGCAAATGTAATTGCTGTGTGCACAAACCATCCAAACAAAAAAAGCGGAATCCCACCAAATGCAGGGATATATGTCTCGCTATAAAAGAATGGGAACGGAATCATAAGGATTACAAACATAAATAAGAAAATAATCAACCAAGTCCGTTCAAAGTGCTCTTCAAACTGCTTTTTCATAGTTTTTGCCCTCCTCTTTTTTTTCTGAAAGAAACGCTTGTAACATAAAAATACCCTCTTTTCGGACATTCGCAATCCGCTTCGCTACTTGCTCATGAACGCAGTCGCTTAGTACTCCGCACACTTGAAGCGGGGGAATGCTTATCTGCGTTCAATTTCTTTCAGTTAAGCATATACTTTACTTTCTATTTTTTATTATACATGTTATAATAGTTTTGTAAAGTCATTACTTACATTTTTATTAAATATCACGAAACTTTTTTAATCCTGACGACGAAAGGAAACTCTATGGACATTTTAGAACATATTCAGGAATTATATCCAAAGCTTACCAAAAAGCAAAAATCGATAGCAGATTATTTAACTGCTAACCCCGAAGAAATCAGCTACATTACTCTGGCGCAACTCAGTCAGCAAACTCAAGTATCTGAACTAACGCTTCTGCGCTTTTGCCAAAAACTTGGCTGTTCTACCTTTGTAGGCCTAAAAGAACAGTTTCGAGATTATACCCAGAGAATGATTCGTATTGCTTCCTCCTCTTCTTACTTTATTCCGGAACTGGAGGCCGGCGAAGCACCTGAGCGAGAACGCATACTTTTAGAAATTTGCAATCATGAAGCAAGTGCCTTTTCCGGCTTTATTTCTGATTTACCTTTCGATTCCATTATCGCTGCTTCTGATGAAATCCGTCGCAGCAATCGAATTTTTATTTTTGCTCACGATATTTCTAAAGTACCTGGCAAATTTTTAAAATCTCGACTCCTAATTTTGTATTTTAATGCAATTTTAATTGATTTATCCGATTTAGAACAAACACAAAAAACTTTACGTCAGCTTACCAAAGGAGATCTTGTTATCTTCTTCTCCTTTCCACGCTACTATTTTCCAATTGGAAATATTGCAAAAAAAGCCTCTGAAGCCGGAGTTCCGATTTTAACGATTACGGACAGTGATGCCTCACCTGCTGCCTGCTATAGCAACTTATTGCTCATTTGTCCTACCTCTACAGAGCTGTTTTACAATTCAATGACAATTCCAATTGCTATGCTAAATATTTTAGCATCCTGCCTTGTCATTGACATTATTTCACCAGCCGAACGACAAAGTTTTATCGACACGTTATCTTCTTAAACTTTTTAACCAAATCAAGTAAGTCCCCTGCTTCAATTGCGAAAAGTAATAAGCAGGAGTGTGGACTTGCTTGTATCAGGAGGGGGCAAGCCCCTTCTGATAAGCTGCGTAGCAACTATTTGGTTATGAGCAAGTAGCGAAGCGGATTGCGAATATCCACTTGACTCTCTTTAAAAAACGGAGACATCGATTCAAAATTCCAAATCGATGTCTCCGTTTTTCATTATTTTTCATAAGTGCCTTTTCGAAGAATCTTTCCCTCTTTCATAAAAAGCTTGCCATCAGCCACAAAAGCATCCAACTGTAAGTCTTTATCAAAAAGAAGAACATCTCCATCTGCGCCTTCTTTTATTAAACCTTTCTTCGGCAATAAATCAAGCCCCTCTGCCACCTGACTCGTCATATAAGGCAACGCCTCCTCAAGCGACATTTCAAGTTCTTCTACCATATACTTTAATTCCTTATAAAGCGCATCCACACCAGAAACACCAATCTCCAAAAGCGTTCCATCTTCTGCATAATTGGACCAACTTCCATGACCATCCGAACTCATAGTAATGTGCTCGGTAGAAATTCCTCTCCTCTTTGCTTCTAATACACACTTACCCGGAGAGGTGTGCATACCGCAAGTCAAATCCACATATCCGCCTTTTTGCAAGAGTTCATATCCTTCTTCCATCAAATTCTTATTACGATTTACATGCGTCGGTCTAAAAATTCGCACCGGAACAGAACTTGTTTCCAATGCTTGGAAAACCGGCTGCAACCCTGCCTTGTCATCTCCCATATGAAGTACAACGATTCCTGGTTTTCCGCTAAGCATTCCTGCTACTCTAGCCTTACTGGCAATCTGAATCAGCTCGTCTTCTGTCACATTCGGTGCACGATGATCTGAAATAGCAAGCTTCACACCCAAAATTTCTTTTACAAACACAATATCTCTGTCGATTTCCCCAGTAATCGTCGGATTTGGAATCCCATAAGCTCCAGTCAGCATATATGCACTTACCCCTTCTTCACAAAGTGCTCTGGTTTTTGCATAGAGATTCTCTACACTTCTTGTAATTCCATCGGTTCCTAAAAGTCCTACTACCGTAGTAATCCCATTTTCTACCAGCTCAGAAAGCTGCAATTCCGGCGTTCTTGTATGAAAACTTCCTTCTCCGCCTCCGCCTGTGATGTGCACATGCTGATCGATGAATCCCGGTGTCAAAACTTTTCCTTTTGCATCTAAAACTTCACAATCAATCGGCAGCGGACCAATTTCGTCCTGAATCTTTTCAATTTTTCCTCCACAGATCAGTACATCTTTTTTTCCAAAATATTTTGGCGCATATACTTCTGCATTTTTTATCAATAGCATCTCTTACCCTCATCTTTTCTTTTTGCTTTTCACAGTTCCAACGAACATGCATCAATTTTTTTCAATTCTTCTTCACTAAATGATGCGCTGTTTAATACTTTCAGATCTTCAAGAATCTGCTCCGGACGGGAAGCTCCAATTAAAACACTTGTTACAATACCGTCACGCAAAATCCATTTTAATGCCATCTGAGCAAGACTCTCTCCTCTATCTGCCGCAATCGCATTTAGACTGCGAATGCTTTCCAAACGTTCT
>JAIIAN010000441.1 GCA_022717655.1 Bacillota bacterium
GTGTTTATAGGATTGGCTCAGTTTTTCATCCATGCAATCAATAAAAATGCAGATGTTGATAAGCTTGTGCGTTTTGAACTTCATATATATACAGATGATATAAGGGGAAATACTTTTTCAAATCTTCGTGAATATGGTACTTTGAAGGAGTTTTTATCTGAGCAGAAGTTGGCTGTGCAAGAAGGAACATCAATGAATAGCTTGGAGGGTATACTTTCAAAGAATATAGCATGCTACTTCCATAAGGATAATGGCAAGAATTATAAGTATGCCCATATTTCGTTCTATGAGATGGAATCAGAAATAACCTCTGAACAAGCTACTATGAACCAGATTGAGACAGGAATCTCGTTAGATGGTATTTTATCTGGTATTCCTTCTAGCAAATATGGACATAAATATAGAACCGGTTATGGAACAAAATATGCTGGAAAGACTGAACTTGTAGGTATGGCATCACTTTATAATGCGTTAATGCAAGTTGAGTCATCAGGAAATCCATATCAATCTGGAACAAGTATTTCAACTCAGATTGATGAAAAAGCTGAAGACAAGATGGAGTACATATACGAAAACTCTAATTGGGTTGTGTTCGTAGATCCAAAGGTTGACTTGGATTTCTTTAGCGAAAAAGAGGCCAAAAGCGATTTGCTTATTATTCATTATAGTGATCAATATACTTCTAGTAGTGGATATGATGCAATTACAGTTACCCGTAAATCTCAGCAGTATTCAATGGTTATCCAGGAATATTTGAAGATTAAAGGGGTAGAGGCAGATGTAGATGATGTTCATAGAATAATTAATCTGTTTAATGCCGTAAATGGAGACTGGCTGCTTAGGCTGGTATCATCAAAAAAAGGAAGCAAGGATTCTACATTTAGTAGAGAAAAAATTAGTATCGTAGCTGCAATAAAATTTATGTTAGCATTCCTTAAACATAAGGACATTGTTTGGGTTCCGGTGTCTCTTGAAGAAATGCTAAGAGTTTCTGGGGGAGCGGGGTTATCAAAGGATGAAGGTGTATTGTCTGCAAAGAACCTTGGATTTGAAAAAGGACCAACATGTGACGATTTACTTTTTATAGGATTGGATAAGAGTGGTGATACACCAAAAATCTATTTATATCCTACAGAAGTAAAGACCGGAAATAACGAGGTTGCAGTTATAAAAAAAGCATTTGAACAAGCATCTGCAACTGCTGAAGGATTACATAAGGCATTTAATCCGGGCGGAGAAATTATGGACACAATTTTGTATAAGGTTAATCGCAATTTCCTTATGCAAATGCTAGTAACAAGCTGTAAAAAAATGCAGGTATATCATGTAGACGATTCTCAGAATTGGGATGAAGTATTAGATGCTTATCGAGAAGCAATTTTAAATGAAAGATATTTTATGTCTGAGAATATCCAGGAATTACTTGGAAAAGGTGCAGTTTTGTCTTTCCGAAAAGGGTTAATATCTCGAAGAACATCTTTTAAGGAAGATGCTATTAATTTTATCGAGATGCCTGAACGGGATGAGTTTGGATTGATTCTAAAAGAAGTGGCTGAAATTTATGAAGATATTCATTCTAAACGAGATAGTGAATTCTTGTTGTTTGATGAATGCATAGTGGATAATTTGACAGGTGATTTGAGCAAATTATCAGTTTCAGTACTAGATGAAAAAACTACATTAAATGACACAGAGCAAGATATTGATAATAC
>JAIIAN010000442.1 GCA_022717655.1 Bacillota bacterium
TTGCTTGAACTTTGCCATGGCGAGAAAAAGTATGTAATACTTAATAAACAAGTAAAATTTTTAACATCTCAATATATAGGCACTTGTAAAAGTGCCTATACAAAGGGCTATGCCCTAAATTGAGCACTAACAATCGCCTTTAAATAAAGGCGGTTCAGAAGATGTATGTAAATATAGATGGTTACATTTGGAAAATAAATTGCGATGAGAATTTCAAAAATACATATTCAAAATTTTCGTAAGTTGAAGAATTGTATGCTTGACTTTGGAGAAAAGCGAACAATTCTTGTAGGAGCAAACAATAGCGGAAAAACTTCTTGTATACAAGCTATCGTTCGTTTTTTGAAAGATTTCAAAAGCTTGTCGACAAGAGACTTTACTTTGTCTAATTGGGAAGCACTCAATAAAGTGGCAGATAATTGGATAAAAGACGAGAAATTAAAGCCTTCTCTGAACGACATAATAGGTTATCTTCCCCAAATGGATGTATGGATAGAGGTTGATAAAAAGGAAGCCTATTTGGTTAAAGACTTAATCCCTTCGTTGGATTGGGAAGGTAAGATAGTTGGTGTTAGGATTGTTTTTGCCCCAACAGATGTTGAAACTTTATATGCGGATTTTAATATTGGGTGGGCTCGGCTGATTACCTAAATTGACACTTCTTTGAAAATCTTTGTGTCTGAGTCATAAGGAAATTAACGCAAAAATGTACACAAACGAAATTAGGAATTTTCTTTAAATAACAGTGGGTTTTTATGTTTCATTTGAAAGTCCACTTTTCGCATTTTGTCCAGAACCTGCATGTTTTTTCTTATTTGTAACACCGCATTAACATTGAGGGTGTAGTTGCCTATAACGCATTTTGTTATGCTCCAAATCAGTAAATAAATAAGTAAATTCTTATGCGAAATAAGAAGAAACAATCTCATCTCCAAAGGAAATGGATGCGGGGGAGTTTTACCTGAAATTCAGTGAGGAAGTTAAAGAAGATATTTGTCTAATTATCTATACCTCCTTTTGGGTAATTGCTTAAGTATCACTCAGATTCAGGGAGATAAAAATGACGGTATTGCCAAAGCACGTTTCACTCAAATTTACACCGACAATCGTATTAATTACGCTCGCAATGAATATGGCGTACGCCAATAGTGGCCAAACGCAGATGGCCCCGGTGGCGGCGATAACCTTAAAAGAAAGCATTTTATTTGCTATCGATCGCGATCCGTCTATTAGCCAGCAGGCCGCACAATTAGGTATTGGTCAGGCACAAATAGATGAGGCACGCAGCGGCTGGATGCCGCAAATATCGCTGAACGGCAGTACGGGGCATAGCCAGACCACCGACTCAAGCGGATCGCTGAAGAATTCTGCGGCCTGGGGGGTGAGCCTGACGCAGCTGTTGTACGATTTTGGTAAGACGAATAACAGCATCAGCCAGTCCTCAGCCCAGCGCGATAGTTACCGCTATCAGCTGATGAGCACGCTCTCTGACGTGGCGGAAAAAACGGCGCTGAGCTATGTCGAGGTCAAACGCTATGCCGATCTGCTGCAGGCAGCAAAGGAGAACGTTCAGGCGCTGGGTAATCTGCGCTTTACGGAAGATGAACTGAAGCGGATTGACCAGCACGTGGCGGACGGGGAACTGAATTTGTGGCAGGCGTCGTCGGATAAATAGTGTGGTTCGATGCTTTCTCCCCTCACCCTAACCCT
>JAIIAN010000443.1 GCA_022717655.1 Bacillota bacterium
AACCTATTGGGAGTTCTTAAATAATAGTGGTTATGAGTATGACAAGGTTACTCCTAAGATGATTGCTGAGTTTATAGACTATCTAAGGGCATCAGATGATGATGTCATAGCTCTTAACAAGGAAAGTAAAAGGACTAATAAAACAATCAATCGTATATTGAGTACAATCCATATGTTTTATCAGTTTGAAGCAGATATGCAGGAAATAGATAATCCTATCTTAATGCATGATGTAAACAGACCTTTTAATGCTTTCAAGGGTATCTTGGAACACGCAAAGTCTGATAATAAAACAAAGCAGTCCATCTTCAAGGTAAAGGAAAGTGTTTATAAGATAAATCTTGTTACTGATGATGAAATGGAACTGTTTTTAAGCCGGTTAGACAAGCGTAGAGACATCCTTTTATACAAGATGCTCTATCTTACAGGTGCAAGAATACAAGAGGTTTTAGACCTTGAAATTGACTCTGTACCATTGCCGGATATGTCACAGTTAGTAGGCTGTTTTCGGCAGATAAAGTCAAAGGGTAAGACCAGGGATTTATATGTGCCAATGTCACTTATACAGGAACTTGATGATTTCATCATGGAAGAAAGAAACTTGATTGATACAGACCACAGTTACATCTTTGTATCAGAACAGAAAAGACAGCTTGGCAAACAGCTTACCTATCGTGCAGCCTATGACAAACTTAAAAAGGTACAGGAAGAAATCGGTGTGGATTTTAACTTTCACGATTTAAGACATACCTTCTGTTCTAACCTTGTGCAGTCTGGAATGGATGTAAGTGTTGTAAGGATGATTATGGGACATGAACATTTATCTACTACTCAGAAGTACACACATCTCTCTAATCCGTACATTGAGGACAGTCTTTCAAGGTATTGGAATCAGAGTACATTGATTGGAGGTGACTCTGATGATAGGTAGACCAGATGGTGATGTATGGGACATCATTGACAACGATAAGGATTCACAATGGTATGGAAGGAACTTTAAGTTTGATTTTTCCTATATTTCAAGCGAAGAAATCAAGGATGTTGTAAAGGACTATGTTTGGCAGAATTACAGGGTTGGAAATAAAACTTTAAGTACATTGTATAACGAAATAAGTTTCTGCTTTTGGTTGTTTATTCAGTATTGCAGGTCAAGGGAAATAGATACACTAAGAGATTTAGATAATGTCGATGTCGATAATTATATTTCCTTTTTGAGAACATATATATCCGATAAAACAAGTAAACCATTAACATACAATTCACAAAAAATCAGACTGGATTGTTTGAAATCAGTAATTCGTTGGTGTCAGATTCATAGACCTAATGATGTACCAACTACAGAAATTTTTACTGGAAGTGAATACATAGGAATCAACAGAAAAGTAAAAATCGACTTTATTCCAGATGATGTTGTAGCACAGATAAATGAGGCTCTTAAAAAAGAAGAAAATCCATATCTAAAGTATGGCATTATCATTCTTCAATCGACAGGAATGCGTATTGGAGACCTCTTAAAACTTCGTATTGACTGTATTAAGCCACATTTGATTAGTGGGTATACAATCGAGTGGACTCAGCATAAAGGCCGCAAAAATAAGGTTCCTATGCCTGTCAGAAGTGAATGTGTAGCTGCGATAGAGAAACTTATTGAGATTACAGAACCGCTACGAAACGAAGTTATAGAAAGAGATAAAGATAATCTTTTAAT
>JAIIAN010000444.1 GCA_022717655.1 Bacillota bacterium
TCTACAGGATGTGTGTGGCATCCAATACAACTATGAATCATCTGTTTGCAGGAATCAATGCGGATCCGTTGCGTACAGAGCCTTATATCCCTGCATTCTTTAAGACCAATTCCCTTTTTGCTTCTGATGTGGGAGTTGCCATTAATAAAGACGCGCATATTATTATTGCGCCGAATATCGGAAGCTATGTAGGCGGTGACATTACTGCCGGAACCTTAGTAAGTATGATCTGGAACAGACCGGAGTTTTCCCTGTTTATTGACCTTGGTACCAACGGAGAGCTGGTATTCGGAAACTCTGACTTTATGATGAGCTGTGCATGTTCCGCAGGTCCTGCCTTTGAGGGTGGAGATATCAGCTGTGGTATGCGTGCAACCGATGGTGCAATTGAAGCATGTACAATCGACAAAGAAACTATGGAGCCTACTTATAGTATTATTGGAGAAGAAGGGCAGAAGCCGGTTGGTCTTTGTGGCTCAGGTATTATTGATGTAATCAGCGAATTATTCCGTACAGGTATTATTAATCCGAAAGGAAAATTTGTGCGGGAGGGAAAACGTGTCCGTCATGACCATTTTGGCATGGGAAGTTATGTGCTGGCTTTTGAAGAAGAAGCTGGTTCAGTAAAAGACGTGGAAATTAACGAAGTAGATATTGATAATTTTATTCGTGCGAAAGGTGCGATTTTCTCGGCTGTTCGTACGATGTTGGCATCTTTGGATTTCGATGTTTCCATGATTGATGATGTATATGTAGCCGGTGGAATCGGTAGTGGTATCAATATGAAAAATGCGGTGCATATTGGTATGTTCCCTGATATCCCTCTGGAAAAATTCCATTATATTGGAAACTCTTCTTTATCCGGGGCATATACGATGTTGTTATCAAGAGACGCAGAGCGAAAATGTTATGAGTTAGCGTCCAATATGACCTATCTCGAATTATCGACTGTGCCAAGCTACATGGATGAATTTGTAGCATGTTGTTTCATTCCGCATACGGATAGAACTCTGTTTCCATCGGTGACAGAAGCTTAGGAGGAAAAAATGGACTTTGATTATGCAAAAGACAGCAAGGAACAGCGTCCTTATGAATATTATCTGAAAACCTATCAGGAAATAGACCCAAAAGAAATCAGTGAAAGAACTGGATTTTTCTATGACGAAGAGAAAAAAGTGTTTACTGTAGTGTTTATGGGTAGCACTTATGAAATTTCGTTTCCGGATTATAAGATTTCTCATAAAGAAGATGAAAAAGGGGTATATCCGTTAGAAGAGGCGATGAATGCCAAGATTTTTATGGTTCGTTATCTGTCTGAAAAAGCAAAAGCTCCTTCTTCCGGAAAGTTTTTAACTTATCGGGAGGTACCGTGGGGAGAAGTTTATTTTAGACAATTTCAGGGACGATGCCTGATGCGTCTGGCATTTAGCTATGGAAATAAACTTGAGGCATTTAAAAAGGTAATGACTGCAATGGGAGCAAAACCGTTAGAGCAGGGAGACTGTGCCTTTGAACTTGAGTTTATGGAAGGATTCTTCATTCGACTGATTCTGTGGGAAGGAGACGATGAATTTCCACCATCTTCACAGATTTTATTCTCAGATAATTTTGCAGTAACCTTTGCCGCAGAAGATTTAGCGGTGGCAGGAGATATCTGCATTAACATGATGAAAGCAGTCGAAAGAAAACTGTCTTAATATTGAAAAT
>JAIIAN010000445.1 GCA_022717655.1 Bacillota bacterium
GAGGAAAGAGAAATGGAAATAGAAATACAGAATATTATTAAAATTATAGAGGATGCAGCAGGGGTTTTATCACAGAGAGATTTAATCGGGGATATTTCTGTAAAAGGACCGGCGGATTTTGTAACAGAAGCAGATAAAGATATTCAGCAGTTTATTCAGGCGGAGCTTTTGGTTCAGTATCCGGGAATTCAGTTTCTTGGAGAAGAGGACAGCCAAAAAGAAATAGACTTCTATGGAAAAATGTGGGTGCTTGACCCAGTTGATGGCACAACAAATCTGATTCATGATTACCGTTCCAGTGCAATTTCTCTAGCTTTGTTTGAGAAGGGAAAACCGGTTCTTGGAATCATTTATCAGCCGTATACAAAGGAATTATTCTGGGCGAAGAAAGGAAAGGGAGCGTTTCTTGGTTCGGAGAGAATTTCAGTCAGTGGAGCAGGTTCTCTTTCCGAGAGCATTGTAAATGTGGGAACGTCTCCGTATAAAAAAGAACTGGCAGATGAAAACTTTGATTTGATAAAAAAAGTGTTCTGTAAGAGTCAGGATATCAGACGAAGCGGTTCGGCAGCCTTAGACCTTGCGTGGATTGCCTGTGGAAGAAGCGATGCATTTTTTGAGCGGAATCTGAAATTATGGGATTTTGCAGCGGGCTGGATTCTCATCGAAGAAGCAGGCGGAAAGGTTGCAGATTTTAACGGCATGGAAATGAAACCGGTGCTTGCTGCAGATATTGTTGCAGGTACACCGGCAGTCTGCGAGGAACTTTTAACCCTTACAAAAGAAAATTAGAAATCCTGTAGAGTCAAGCGGCTGCGTTCATGAGCAAGCAGTGAGGCAGACTGCAGATGTCTGCTTTACTCGGTTAAATCGAAGTACGGAACTTAGACGGAGAGATTCCATATTGTTTTTTAAAGGCCTTGCTTAAATGAAATTCATCATAGAATCCAAAGTTGAGTGCGGCTTCATGAAGTTTTGCGTCTGGCTGATGAATCAGAAAATCACGCACCATTTCAAGCTTTGTCTCCATCTGATAGGCATAAAAGGTCTTTCCACAGTTTTTTAAGAAATGGTTATTTAACGTGCGGGCGCAGATATAATAGCTGTCTGCAATCTCAGAAGCAGTATAAAAAATCTGCGGATTGGACTGGAGCTTCTGTGTGATTTCTTCAAAAAGCGAATCGGTCTTATGATTGGAGCAGATATTATCGTTTAATTCATGGATTTCACAGAGCATAAGGTTAAATAGCAGAGAAATCCGATGTTCTTTCTGGGGACTTTTCGACCAGTAGGCACGGATAATATCCTGAAAATAAGTGCGGATTAGAATCCGTTCTTGACAGTGTAATAAGGTATGGCATGGGAAAGTGGAAGAGGATTCCATTTTTTCCATGCTGTTTTTTGTGGATAAAAAACTTTGTTTTTTAGATTTGGAATTTTGTTCCTCTTGTTCAGCGACAGATTCTAAAGCAGTAGGAAGCACGTGCAGGTACATGTGTCGGTTGCCGGCATTGCAGGGAATCTGCCCATAGTGATGGCGTCCGGCAGATAAAATTAATAAATCATCTTTTGACAGGTGATACACCTTGTCCTCTTCAAAAATTTCCCATTCTCCATCTAAAATATATAAAAAATCATGTACGTCCATAATTCGGTTTGGGTGAACCATTCCATTTACGGCAGTGATGTAGTTTGCACTGGTAATC
>JAIIAN010000446.1 GCA_022717655.1 Bacillota bacterium
GGAGATAAAGGATCAGGACGTAAAGCAGGAAGAGATTTTAAAACAGTGGATACAGGAGAGCAGCCATATCGTGTTTTTTGGTGGTGCGGGGGTATCGACAGAAAGCGGAATCCCGGATTTTCGGAGTCAGGACGGTTTGTATAATCAGGAATATGCGTATCCGCCGGAGACTATCATCAGCCATAGCTTTTTTATGAGAAATCCAGAAGAATTTTACCGTTTCTATAAAAATAAGATGATTTTCCGGAGTGCGAAGCCGAATGCGGCGCATCTGGCGCTGGCGAAGCTGGAACAGGAAGGAAAGTTAAAAGCAGTCATTACCCAGAACATTGATGGACTGCATCAGATGGCTGGAAGTAAGAATGTGCTGGAGCTTCATGGTTCCATTTATCGGAATTATTGTATGCGATGCGGAAAGGCTTATGGATTGGAAACTGTTGCAGATGCGGCGGGCATTCCCCGGTGCAGCTGCGGCGGAATGATCAAGCCGGATGTGGTATTATATGAAGAAGGACTGGATCAGCAGGTGCTTTCGGCGGCGGTTAATGCCATTCGTCATGCGGATATGCTGATTATTGGTGGAACTTCTCTGACCGTATATCCTGCGGCAGGATTGGTGGATTACTATGAGGGAAATAAGCTGGTTTTGATCAATAAGTCAGCAACAGCAAAGGAAGCACACGCGGATCTGGTGATCACAGAACCTATCGGACAGGTATTTCAAAAATGCGTATTAGGTGAGAACTGCAGTGAAGACGCGCAAACATCAGATAGACGATAGGTGTGTGGTAATGAGAAATGAAAAGGAGGAACAGATGTATCAGGCGGCAGAAAATCGTTATTCGGAAATGAAATACAATCGTTGTGGAAAGAGCGGACTGCTTCTTCCGCAGATTTCTCTGGGACTGTGGCAGAATTTTGGACTGGAGAAGCCATTGGACCAGCAGAAGGAGATCATTACCTGTGCGTTCGATCATGGAATCACGCATTTTGATCTGGCCAATAATTATGGAAGACCGGCGGAGGGAATGGCGGAGAAGAATTTTGGAAGAATTCTTCACGAAGAGCTGTCCGCATACCGGGATGAGATGGTGATTTCCACGAAAGCCGGTTATGATATGTGGCCGGGACCTTATGGCAACTGGGGATCCAGAAAGTATTTGATGGCTAGTCTGGACCAGAGCCTGAAGCGCATGAATCTGGATTATGTGGACATTTTCTACCACCATCGTCCAGATCCGGAAACGCCACTGGAAGAAACGATGGGTGCATTATCAGATATTGTGAGACAGGGTAAGGCGTTGTATGTGGGTATTTCCAACTATCAGGCAGAAGAAGCGAAGAAGGCCATTGAGATTTTAAGAAATAATGGAACGCCGTGTCTGATCCATCAGCCCCGTTATAATATGTTTGAGCGTTGGGTGGAAAATGGACTGTTGGATGTGCTGCAGGAAGAAGGCGTGGGATGTATTGCCTACAGCCCGTTAGCACAGGGATCATTGACGGATAAGTACTTAAATGGAATTCCTGCGGGTTCCAGAGCTTCCAGGGAAGGAACAACCGTGGCAGGCCGTTATCTTTCAGAAGAACATTTAGAACAGATCCGGAAATTAAATGAAATTGCAAAGAACCGTGGTCAGACGTTGGCACAGATGGCGTTGTGGTGGATTTTAAGACGTCCGGAAGTAACGACAGTAT
>JAIIAN010000447.1 GCA_022717655.1 Bacillota bacterium
TCACCTTTTTTTGCTTTTGTAAGGATTGCATTTTGTTCTTTTGTCAGTGTGATCAAACTCCATACACCTGCCTTTATATCTAGGCCTGAGCTTTTCCGGATGCGGTCAGCTCGTTAAT
Source organism: Bacillota bacterium (assembly GCA_022717655.1). GTDB lineage: Bacteria > Bacillota > Clostridia > Lachnospirales > Lachnospiraceae > Blautia. The sequence continues at coordinate 119 of JAIIAN010000447.1, forward strand.
ACGTGCCTGCAGTGCTTCAAGTTTTACCTGCAGTTTGGCATTTTCCTTGTCTGCTTCACGAAGTAAAACATTCATTTCACGCTCTTTTTCAGCGACTGCCTTTTCCTGAGTCAATGCAGCGTCCTTTTGAGTATCAGAAATTTTCCTCTCCATATCCGCTTTCAACTCACGAATTTCTGTTTCATGGTCTTTTTTCAGTTCGGCAAGCACACGATCGGACTCCTTTTGAGCATCCTCAAGTTTTTTCGCTGATTCTGCAGTCAGTGTTTCCATATCTTTTCCGAGACTAATAATTTTTGCTTTAGCCTCTTCCTCGGATTTTTTGAGACCGTCATAACCAGCTGCCTTTTCTTCTGCAGCTGCTAATTTCTCTGCCAAAGTTCCAATCGTTTTTTCTTTCTCGTCCGCAAGTTTTGTCGCGGTCTCGGCCTGTTCCTTCGCAACCGCAGATTCCTTAATTGCCTGAGCTGCCGCTGTTGCTGCGCTGGCTGCAGTCTGCTCTGCAGTGGTCTTATCATCCTGTAACTGAGCTACTTTGTCCTGAAGCGAAGCAATGGTCTTGTCCTTGCTGGCCAGAGCGGATGAAAATTCTTCCAGAGCACTTTCGCGGGCCGTGTTATAATCCTCAACACTCTTTAAATAAGATTCCATGATTTTCTTCACATACATTTCAAAGCTTTCAATATCCTTTGTACTGTTCGGCACCATAGATTTAGCCCGGTTCAATTCCATGACCTGCATCATGTGATCAAATCCTTGTGCCTGATTCATCCCATTCTCTTCACAAAATTGTCTAAAAGCATCTGCAGATTCCTGGTCAATTCGAAAATTAGTCTGCTTGATATCACCCATGTTCTCGTTCTCCTTTTTTCTCTGTTTTTTCGGTCCATCTTTTATGTTAATATAAGTATATCACCCCTTACTACGTTTGTCAATGCTTTGTTATACATGTGTTATGTATTGTTATTGTTATACATAACAACTATGTTTGTTTAATAAACAAGGTCTGTGCTGCCGTGACTCCATTGATTGTCGTATCTTTCTCTATCATTTTTAATTTTGATAGAATATAATAGAGATAGATAAGAGAGGAGCGTGGGTTGGTATATGGATTACTATAAAGAAGGGCAACTGTCAAAAAAATATGACCGTTTGAGACTGCAGTATCGTGTTACAGAAGATGAGAATATCTATGACATCAATGGTGAAAATCTCCCATTAATAAAAGAGGCCCTGGACGCTGTCGGCGTCTACTTGGATGTTTCCGACGGAGTGTTAACTCTGTCCATCATGCCACGACCATATGTACGTACCCAAAATCGCGGTGCCGGACGGAGAAAGGCTCGATCTTACACTCATGATGTGGAAGGCATAAATATATATAGTTATTCTGACATTATTTACATGAGCCAAACTATGAAAGATCAAGATATTATAGAAAAAATCAAAATGAAGCCTGCAACCTTTTATCGGCATAAAAAAGAAATGAGGGAGACTGCATATTATAAATCTTTGGACCGGAGTCGTTTGGGAGATCTGGAATATTTGAGAAGTGTAAAGGGAGATTTTATGTTTTAA
>JAIIAN010000448.1 GCA_022717655.1 Bacillota bacterium
TTAATATTTTTTCATTAAAAGAGGCTTAATATTATGTCGGAATCTATTCTTCCCAAGAATTTTTTATGGGGTGCAGCCATTGCAGCAAATCAGGCAGAGGGAGCATGGAACGTTGACGGTAAAGGGCCTTCCGTTGCAGATGCTGTAGCCTATAAGGCGCATTTGAGCACAAGCGATTATGCTGGTCATATGGCCGTATCTGATGAGAACGTTAGTGATGCGCTTAAAGGGCAGAATGATAAAAATTATCCTAAACGCAGAGGAATAGATTTTTATCATCGTTACAAAGAAGACTTAGCCCTTTTTGCAGAAATGGGGATAAAAGTACTGCGCGTATCAATCGCATGGTCAAGAATCTTCCCAACAGGTGAAGATGATCAACCGAATGAAATGGGATTGCAGTTTTATGAAAATATGTTCACTGAAATGCGAAGACTTGGCATTGAACCACTGGTTACGCTTTCACATTACGAAATGCCATTAGTATTGAGTGAGAAATATAATGGCTGGGTCCACCGAAACGTTGTTGATGCGTTTGTGCGCTATTCAAATGTGTGCTTTGACCGTTACAAGAATTTGGTGCGTTACTGGTTAACATTCAATGAAATTGATAGTATTCATAGACATCCTTTTACGACGGCAGGTGTCCGCGAAGAAAAAAGTTTACCAGAAGAAAGCACGCAGGATATTTATCAGGCATTGCATCATCAGTTTGTTGCTTCGGCGTTAGCAACAAGAGACTGTCACGAAAAGATACCCGGCAGCCAGGTAGGATGTATGCTTACCAAGTTAACAACTTACCCATTGACCTGTCATCCTGATGACGTGGAAGCCACTCTGAAAAAAAATCTAGAAAACTATTTTTATTCAGATGTTCAGATTAAAGGTGAATATCCACCATTAATTAAGCGGAACCTGGAACTGCGGAAAATCAAAATAAAAATGCACCCAGATGATTTGTCAATACTACGTCGCTATACTGTAGATTTTCTTTCATTCAGTTATTATATGTCCATCACGGAATCCGTTCAGTCCGATGCGGAGCGCACAGCAGGAAACACTATCATGGGTGTAAAAAACCCTCATCTACCGGCTTCTGAGTGGGGATGGCAAATAGATCCTGTAGGGCTTAAAATATCGCTACTGGAGCTTTACGACCGATATCAAATCCCCTTATTTATTGTTGAGAATGGATTTGGTGCAAAAGATACAGTTGTTGGTGGGAAGATTCATGATGATTACCGTATTAATTATTTTCGTGCGCACTTTGAGCAGATGATTGAAGCTGTCAAAGAAGGTGTCAATTTAATAGGGTATACTAGTTGGGGAACAATTGATATTATTAGTGCTGGAACTTCGCAAATGACCAAGCGCTATGGTTTTATTTATGTAGATCAAGATGACCAAGGGAACGGTTCATTGAATCGGTTACGCAAGGACTCCTTCTATTGGTATCGAAAGGTCATAGCGACTAACGGGACTGATTTAAGTTAATCATTGCTACCGCGGGAACTGAGATGAAAGTTAAAAAGTCCTTAAACAATAGCATGCTGCTTGCTGAAAATGACGGAAAAGAGATTATACTCTTTGGCAAAGGTATAGGTTTTAACACTAAACCAGGAACAATTATTGACTTGCAAAATGTAGAGCAGGTCTTTATGCCTCTGGATACCCTCAAGTCGCGACACTAT
>JAIIAN010000104.1 GCA_022717655.1 Bacillota bacterium
AGCACAACCGCAATTTATACTTTTGACACTTACATCATATTATACCATGAGAAGAGAAAAAACACAGCCAATACTTGCAAAAAAGAAGAAAACGTTGGATAATAAGAAAAAATGTATTCTCAGAATTCTTACTATACTTGATTGAAAGAATTTGAGAGTTTGTAAAACAATACAGGAGGTTTGAGACATGAAAATAGGATTTGTAGGCTGTGGAAATATGGCAACCGCAATTATTGGCGGGATATTAGAAAAAGGAATCTTAAAAAAAGAGGATATCAAGGCATCTACGAAAACAGAAAACTCTGCTAAAAAAGTACAGGAAACACTCGGAATCGAATGTACAACCGATAATAAGAAGGCAGTACAGGATGCAGATGTAATCTTTTTAGCAGTAAAACCTCAGTTTTGTGAAGAGGTAATTCAGGAAATAAAATCAGAAATAAAATCAGAACAGGTGATTATTTCGATTGCAGCGGGAAAGAAACTGGAATGGTTGGAAGCACAGTTTGGAGCAGGTCATAAAATTATCCGTACCATGCCAAATACACCGGCGCTGGTTGGAGAAGGTATTACCGGTGTCTGCCTGAATAAAGAGGTTACAGAAAGAGAACTCGAAGATGCGCTGGTGCTGCTTCGTTCGTTTGGACGTGCAGATACCGTGACAGAAAAAATTCTGGATGTGGTTGGCGCAGTCAGCGGAAGCTCGCCGGCATTTGTGTTTATGTTTATCGAAGCAATGGCAGATGGAGCAGTTGCAGAGGGCATGCCAAGAAAACAGGCATATGAATTTGCGGCACAGGCTGTATATGGAAGTGCAAAGATGGTATTAGAAACAGGTATGCATCCGGGTGAGTTAAAAGACATGGTCTGCTCACCGGCGGGAACAACAATAGAGGGAGTTGGCGTGTTAGAAGAAAGAGGCATGCGAAGTGCAGTTTCCGAAAGTATTCGTGCCTGTGTAAAGAAAACAAAACAGTTATAAAAATTCAAGTCGAACATTCGTGAGACTTGGCGCGATTCTAGTCAGCACAAGCTGACAAATTCTTCTTAGAATCGCTGCGGTCTACACTTCGTTACGGTCTGCGCAGAACCATCGTCCACTGGACAATGTGCGCCCACGGAGTGTTATCTCAGTCGGAGATTGAGATAATTTTGCAATATATAACATTGCAGAATAAAAGCTCTCCTGTTAAAATAAAAGAAAAAGAATCATGGAATATCTTTTATTTTGACAGAAGGGATGAAAATGGAACGAATTTTTCGATTAAGAAAACACTGCCGGAAGAGTAAGAATCCAGTGGTAAAGCTGGCAGGTGTTTTTTGTGGAGTGATTTTAGAATGTTATCTCTGGAAATTAGAGAGAAAGTATGGAATACAATTTGAAAAAGAACTGGATAAAAGGCAGGAAGAAACCTGGAGACGGATACAAAGACAGATAAAACAAAAGGGAAAAAAGCAGGAACCCTAATTAAACGGGTTCCTGTGTTTTACCGGCTGACAAGGTACTGTTATGATAAATTTTGGAAAAGGTGACATCTTCTCCAAACCAGTCCGGTGCAGTAAAAGAATTAGCTGAAGATTCGTCAGGAAATTCAACTTCTGCGAGAATCAGTCCTTCATAAGGGGCGTCAAATACATCTAATTCGATGGTATAAGTTTTAAAAGGAATAAGATAGCGGGTTTTGGATAAAATAATGCCGTCGGCTTTTTCTCTAAGATGATAGTAAGCCTGTTCATTTAACGGCAGATTGTATTCTTCTCTTACCATAAGTCCACGACCTTTATAAGTAAAGATATAATCGTCATCCTGTTTTCGGATTCGGATAACAGGGTCGGTGTTTAGATAGGCCTGTTCAATTTTGTGAAAAGAATATTCATTTAGGGAAAATGGCAGGTTTTTAATCAGATATTTTCTTTCGATTTCCATAAAATAAAATGCTCCTTTGATTTTTATAAGATGATTGAAATATCATTTACCAGTATCGTATCATAATTTGAGAAAAAAGCAAACAGGAGGAATGTCACATGGCAAAAGTATGTGTGTTTTTAGCAGAGGGCTTTGAAGAAGTAGAAGGATTGACCGTTGTTGATTTGTTAAGAAGAGCCGGAGAAGAAGTGCTTATGGTTTCGATTGGAACAAGTCTTGAAGTGACGGGCTCCCACGGGATTAAAGTGAGTGCAGACCGGTTATTTGAAGAGGGAGATTACAGTGATGCAGATATGCTTGTACTGCCGGGCGGGATGCCGGGAACTCTGCATTTAGGAGAACACAAAGGTTTAACCGAATTATTGATAAAATTTAATGAAGCAGACAAAAAAATAGCAGCAATCTGTGCCGCACCAGGAGTATTTGGAGCAAATGGAATTTTAAAAGGCAGAAAAGCAACCTGCTATCCGGGATGCGAGGAAAAATTAAAAGGGGCAGTTCTTTCGGAAGAAGCAGTGGTACGTGATAAGAATGTGACAACAAGCAGAGGGGTTGGAACGGCAATTGCGTTTGCGCTGGAGCTGATTAGTCAGTTAGAAGGTGAAGTAAAGGCACATCAGATAAAAAAATCAATCGTTTATTAAAAAAATGCTGGTATTTTAAAAAACCTTGTGCTATACTGTGATAATGACTGTAAGTATGAAAAATGGTCTATTTATGGGCAGAAATGCATGAATACCTAATATGCATCAATACATATAGAATTCAAGGAGGAATCATTTAAAATGAGCGTACAGGTAGAAAAACTCGAAAAAAACATGGCAAAGCTGACAGTTGAAGTATCAGCAGAAGATTTTGAAAAAGCAGTAAACACTGTTTACAACAGAAACAAAAAAAGCATCAACATTCCGGGATTCCGTAAAGGAAAAGCTCCACGTGTTATGATTGAAAAAATGTATGGAGCAGGTGTATTTTTTGAAGATGCAGCAAATCTTCTGATTAATACAGAATATCCAAAGGCAGCACAGGAAAGCGAATTAGATATCGTTTCCAGACCAACAATTGACATTGTACAGATTGAAAAAGGAAAATCTTTCATCTTTACAGCAGAAGTTGCTGTAAAACCGGAAGTTACTTTAGGTGAATATAAAGGTGTAGAAGTAGAAGTATCCGCAGCAGACGTAACAGAAGAAGAAGTTGCAGCAGAACTGAAAAAAGAACAGGAAAAGAACTCCAGAACAATCGACGTAGACGACAGAGCAGTTGCTGATGGAGACATGGTAACACTTGACTTTGAAGGATTCGTTGACGGAGTTGCTTTTGAAGGCGGAAAAGGAACCGATTATCCGCTGACAATTGGTTCTAACTCTTTCATCCCGGGATTTGAAGAGCAGTTGGTTGGTGCAGTAATCGGAGAAGAAAAAGAAGTAAACGTTACTTTCCCGGAAGATTATCATGCAGAAGACCTCAAAGGAAAAGCTGCTGTATTTAAATGCACAGTAAAAGCAATTAAAGTAAAAGAACTTCCGGAATTAGATGATGAATTCGCAAAAGATGTTTCTGAATTTGAAACATTTGCAGAATACAAAGCTGATATCGAAAAGAACTTAAAAGAAAGAAAAGAAGCAGCTGCAAAACGTGAAAAAGAAGATAAAGTAGTAGATAAAGTAATTGAAAATGCACAGATGGATATTCCGGAAGCTATGGTTCAGCTTCAGATTGAGGAGCTGTTAAACAACTTTATCTCAAGACTTCAGCAGCAGGGACTTTCCATTGACCAGTACTATCAGTTCACAGGTTCTGACCGTGCAGCAATGGAAGAACAGTTAAGACCACAGGCTATGAAGACGATCCAGACACGTCTGGTACTTGAAAAAGTTGCAGAAGTAGAAGATATCCAGATTTCTGCTGAAAAAGTCAATGAAGAAATTGCAAAAATGGCTGAAGCATACAAAATGACAGCTGAAAAATTAAATGAATTAATGGGTGACTACGAAAAAGAACAGATGAAGAAAGATTTAGCTGTTCAGGAAGCAGTTACTTTACTTGCAGATGCTGCAAAAGTAACAGAAGTCGTAGAAAATAAAGAGGCTTAATCAGTCCTTTGAACCTGTTTGACAGAATAGGAGGAGTTTCATGAGTTTAGTACCATATGTGATTGAACAGACAAGCAGGGGCGAGAGAAGTTATGATATTTATTCCCGCTTGCTGAAAGACAGAATTATCTTTTTAGGAGAAGAAGTAAATGATACAACTGCAAGTCTTATTATTGCTCAGCTTCTGTTCTTGGAATCAGAAGATCCTGGAAAAGATATTCAGTTATACATTAACAGCCCGGGTGGTTCAGTTTCAGCAGGATGGGGAATTTATGATACCATGCATTATATTAAATGTGATGTATCAACAATCTGCGTAGGTATGGCTGCAAGTATGGGAGCATTCCTTCTTGCAGGTGGTGCAAAAGGAAAACGTTTTGCTCTTCCGAATGCAGAAATCATGATTCATCAGCCATCTGGCGGTGCAAAGGGTCAGGCAACAGAGATTGAAATCGTTGCAAATATGATTCTGAAAACCAAAAAGAAACTGAATGAGACTCTGGCTGCAAATACTGGTCAGCCTTATGAAGTCGTTGCCAGAGATACGGAAAGAGATTATTATATGTCCGCAGAAGAGGCAAAGGCTTATGGTCTGATTGACAGCATAATTGAGTATAAAAAGTAAGACAAAAGATAAGACTCCTGCGCTTTGGCTCGGGGGTCTTTTCGCCATTAAAAAGAGAAGTAAAACAGAAAGGAAAAGAAATGGCAATGAAAGGAAATGAACCGAAAGTCCGCTGCTCATTTTGTGGAAAAACACAGGAGCAGGTGCATAAATTGATCGCCGGACCAAACGGAACTTATATTTGTGATGAGTGTGTGGAAATCTGTGCAGAAATCTGTGCGGAAGAAAGTGCAGATTATGCAGAACCGATGAACGATGAAATTAATCTGCTGAAACCACAGGAGATTAAGTCATTTCTGGATGACTATGTAATCGGACAGGATGAAGCCAAAAAAGTACTTTCCGTAGCAGTTTATAATCATTATAAAAGAGTATTGGCAGGCAGTAATTCAGATGTAGAACTTCAGAAGAGTAATATTTTGATGTTAGGACCGACAGGTTCCGGAAAAACTCTGCTTGCACAGACACTTGCAAAACTGTTAAATGTTCCATTTGCAATCGCAGATGCGACAACACTGACAGAAGCAGGTTATGTAGGAGAGGACGTAGAAAATATTCTGCTTAAGATTATTCAGGCAGCAGATTATGATGTAGAACGTGCCCAGTATGGTATTATCTACATTGATGAAATTGATAAGATTACCAGAAAATCAGAAAATACTTCTATTACCCGTGATGTATCCGGTGAAGGAGTACAGCAGGCTCTGCTGAAGATTATTGAAGGAACAGTTGCAAGTGTTCCACCTCAGGGCGGAAGAAAACACCCGCATCAGGAATTTATTCAGATTGATACCAGCAATATTTTATTTATCTGTGGTGGTGCATTTGAAGGCTTAAATAAGATTATTGAAACCCGTATGGATACAAAATCAATCGGATTTAATGCTGAAATTGCAGATAAGAAAGAACGAAATATTGGTGATGTCTTAAAAGAAGTTATGCCGCATGACCTTGTAAAATTTGGTATGATTCCGGAATTTGTCGGACGAGTACCGGTTGTTGTTTCTTTAGATGCACTGGATAAAGAAGCTCTGGTTCGTATTTTAAAAGAGCCGAAAAACTCTTTAGTGAAACAGTATGAAAAACTCTTTGAATTAGATGGAGTTAAATTAGAGTTTGATGAGTCTGCAATTGATGCAATTGCAGAAAAATCCATGGCAAGAAAAACCGGAGCGAGAGGGCTTCGTGCTATCATGGAGAATACCATGATGGATTTAATGTATGAAATTCCATCCGATGAGACCATCCGTTCCTGCAAGATTACCAAAGAAGTGGTAGAGGGAACAGGAAGTGCCGAACTCGAACATGGAGAGATGCAGCCTCCGACAAGAAGAAGCAAAGGCGGACGCAAACGCAATAAACCGGAAACGGCATAAGAACGGTATACATCAATGAAAATAGGGAGGTGTGGGATTTGAGTGACATAATGTATCATTTACCGGCGGTTGCCCTCAGAGGAACGACCATTCTTCCTGATATGATTGTTCACTTTGATGTAAGCAGAGAAAAATCAATTCAGGCGATTGAACAGGCGATGGTGCAGGACCAGAGGATTCTCTTGATTACGCAGAAAAATCCTGAGACAGAAGAACCGGTTCAGGAGGATTTATATCCAATTGGAACAATTGCAGAAATTAAACAATTGGTAAAACTTCCAAAAAACATTGTTCGGGTTTTAGTAGAAGGAGTCGAGAGAGCACAGCTGGTTTCTTTAGAAGAAAATCCGAATTATCTTGAGGCACAGATAGCGGTCTTTGAGTCGGAAGAAGACTTGGATGAAACAGTAAAAGAAGCAATGCTTCGCAGTATCAAAGAATTATTTGTACGTTACTGTAATTCTAATAAACAGGTCAGTAAAGAACTTGCCGGACAGATTTTAGAATTAGAGGACGTGGAAAAAGTCTTAGGCCAGATTTCGATTCATATTCAGATTCGCTACGAAGAACGCCAGAAGATTTTAGAGGCAGTCAGCCTTGAGGACCGCTATGAAATTGTAGGAATGATTCTTACTAATGAAATCCAGATTATGGAAATTGGAGCAAGACTTCAATCCAAAGTCAAAGAGCGTGTCGATAAAAATCAGCGTGAATATATTTTACGGGAACAGTTAAAAGTAATCCGTGAGGAATTAGGCGAAGACAACTCTGCGACAGAAGCGGAACAGTTTTTAGAGTCGGTAAAGAAATTAAAGGCAAAAAAAGAAGTCAAAGACCGTATTACAAAAGAAATCAACCGATTTAAAAATACTGTGGGAAGTCCGGCGGAATCAGGAGTAATCCGGACTTATATTGAGACGTTATTGTCTCTGCCATGGGACAAGACCAGTTGCGATAATAAGAACCTGCAGGGAGCGTATCAGATTCTTGAAGAGGAACACTATGGTCTGGAAAAAGTAAAAGAGCGTATCATGGAATTCCTTGCGGTGCGGACATTGACGAAAAAAGGCGAAAGTCCGATTCTCTGTCTGGTAGGACCGCCAGGAACTGGAAAAACTTCTATTGCAAAATCAGTAGCGCATGCATTAAATAAAGAGTATGTCAGAATCAGTCTTGGAGGAGTGCGTGATGAAGCAGAAATCCGTGGACACAGAAGAACTTATGTGGGTGCAATGCCAGGCCGTATTGCAAATGGAATGATTCAGGCAGGGGTCAAAAATCCTTTGATGCTGTTAGATGAAATTGACAAAGTCAGCAGTGATTATAAAGGAGATACGTCTTCTGCGCTTTTGGAAGTACTTGATTCCGAGCAGAATCATAAGTTCCATGACCATTATGTGGAAATTCCTCTGGATTTATCAGAAGTGCTTTTTATTGCGACTGCAAATGATTTACAGACCATTTCAGGTCCGCTTTTAGACCGTATGGAAATCATTGAGGTCAGCAGTTATACTGAAAATGAAAAATGGCACATTGCAAAAGAACATCTGATTCCAAAACAGATAAAAGCACACGGGTTAAAACCGGAACAGCTTGAAATTTCCGATGAAGCCTTAAGAGAAATGATTAGCTCTTATACAAGAGAAGCCGGTGTCAGAAGTCTGGAGAGAAAGATTGGAACAATCTGCAGAAAATCGGCGAGAAAAATCTTAGAAGAAAAAGAAAGCTGTGTAAAAGTAGAGACAGAAAATCTGGAAGAATTTTTAGGAAGAGCACGTTATACGTTCCAGAAGAAAAACGAAGAGGACCAGGTAGGAATTGTACGTGGACTTGCATGGACCAGTGTTGGTGGAGATACGCTTCAAATCGAAGTGAATCTGATGCCGGGTCAGGGTGAGTTTGTATTGACCGGACAGATGGGAGATGTCATGAAAGAGTCTGCGCAAATCGGTATCAGCTATATCCGTTCCATTGCTGAAAATTATCAGATTGATGCAGAGTTCTTTAAAAACAATGACATACATATCCATATTCCAGAAGGCGCAGTTCCAAAAGATGGTCCGTCTGCCGGAATTACCATGGCGACTGCAATGCTTTCGGCAATTACCAAAATTCCGGTAAAAGCAAATCTTGCGATGACCGGTGAAATCACCTTAAGAGGCCGTGTGCTTCCAATCGGAGGGTTAAAAGAAAAACTGCTTGCGGCAAAAAATGCAGGGATTACAACGGTACTTGTTCCAAAAGAAAATAAACCGGATGTAGAAGAATTAGAAAAAGAAATTACAGACGGATTGGATATTATCTTTGTAAGTTCTATGGAAGAAGTAATAAAAGAAGCATTTACAGGAGGTCAGGAATGATTATAAAAAACGTATCATTGGATATTGTGTGTGGAATTACCAGCACACTTCCGGATACCAAATTACCTGAGGTTGCATTTGCAGGAAAATCAAATGTGGGAAAATCTTCTTTGATTAATGCGTTGATGAACCGAAAAGCACTGGCAAGAACCAGCGCATCTCCAGGTAAGACACAGACCATTAATTTTTATAATATTAATGATGCCATGTATCTGGTTGATTTGCCAGGATATGGATATGCAAAGGTTTCACAGTCAGTAAAAGAACAGTGGGGAAAATTAATTGAGCGTTATCTCCAGAAATCAAAACAGTTAAAAGCTGTCTTTTTGCTGATTGACATTCGACATGACCCGTCAGCAAATGACAAGATGATGTATGACTGGATTGTACACAATGGCTATCAGCCGATTATTATTGCAACAAAAGTAGATAAATTAAAACGCAGCCAGGTACAGAAACATGTAAAGGCATTGAAACAAGGACTCGAGCTGCTTGCGGGTACACAGGTTATTCCGTTTTCTGCCGAAACCAAACAGGGAAGAGAAGAAATCTGGGAAATCATGGATGAATTACTGCTTGAACGCAGATAAACATTCCCCGCTTCAAGTACGCGGAGCACTAAGCTGTGGGTAAGTATAATGCCTGAAAAAATAGAAAGGGTGCTGTGAAAAAACAGTACCCTTTTAAAGTTTGGAGAAAAAGGATGTTAAAGGGAATTATATTTGATATGGACGGAGTGCTGATTAACAGTGAACCAGTACATTACCGTATCTGGAAAGAAGCACTTTTAACACGTGGAATTGAGCTGGATTATGAGGTCTATAAACCTTGTATCGGTTCTACACTTGAATTTCTTATGAATCTTCTTCATGAAGCTTATGGAATTGACAGAGAAGATAAGGCATTAGTAGATACCATGAAAAAGATTAAAGCGAAAACGGTAGAACGGGAGGGAATCCCGATGATAGAGGGCGTGCCGGAGCTTTTAGAACGCTTAAAAAATGCGGGATACAAGATGGCAATTGCGTCATCTTCTCCGCTTTCTTATATCCAGATGGTTACAAAACGCTTAAAGATTCATCATTATTTTGATAAAATATTAAGTGGAGAAAATGTAAAACATCCGAAACCGGCACCGGACGTCTTTTTGGCAGCAGCAGGAGAACTGGAATTAGATGCAAGTGAGTGCCTGGTTGTGGAAGATTCTACCAATGGATGTCATGCAGCAAAGGCGGCAAATATGACCTGCATGGGATATTTTAATCCGGATTCGGGAAAGCAGGATTTAAGTCAGGCAGCAATGATAATCGAAGGATATGAAGAAATCGATGCCCGATTTGTGGAAAAAGTTTACTGCCACAATCATCATCTTCCGGCAGTGGTATGTGAGACAACACGGCTTTTAGTGCGGGAGATGTCAGAAGCAGATTTGCCACAAATGCTTGCCTTAAATGAACAAAATTCAACGGAAAATTCGGTGGAGGGAAACGAAAAGACGTTAGAAGAAGAAATCGAAAATTTCCCAAGTTACCGAAGATATATGTATGAATTGTGCGATATGGGCTATTGGGCAGTGATAGAAAAACAAAGTGGTAAAATTATCGGACGGGCAGGAATCGAACCAAAAATCTGGAATCAGGGCCGTTCGGTTGTGGAACTGGGATATCTGATTGATGAAGCTTATCAAAGACAGGGATATGGATACGAAGCCTGCCATGCGATTCTTTTAGAAGCAGAAGAACGAGGGGCAAAATATCTTTACTGCCGGATTCATTCGGATAATAAGCCATCGATTGCGCTGGCAAAAAAACTTGGATTTTTAAAAACCGATTATCATGTAGAACAGGATGCAAAAGAAATAGAAGTTTATCGGTATGTATGTGGAAACGACAGTGTGTTACAAGAGAGAGGATAGACGATGGGAATCATTAAAGCATTAAAGTTAATGCATGATTATTATAAATATGACGAAAATGGACATGTAGAAGAAACACATCGTGCACTCGATGATATTAATCTGGATATTGAACAGGGACAGTTTATTGCGGTTCTCGGGCATAACGGCTCTGGGAAATCGACACTGGCAAAGCATATTAATGCGC
>JAIIAN010000449.1 GCA_022717655.1 Bacillota bacterium
CCATTTCTCTGAAAGGAGATACAGCCCGCTCAAATGAGTTGTGTGATGCGAAATCAAGTGATGACATAGTTTTACTCTAACTATCCGTTGAAAACCAGTAGCTGGAGACTACTACCAAACGTTACCAATTTGACGTCTACAGCCATCTACAGTGTAGATAATCGCATATAACGTCTAAACATGCTCGTTGTAAAGTGCAGTCTGATAGTTTCTTTTGCATCCCCGTGTATGGGCTACTGGATGCAAGGGTATACAACAGAAGAGGTAGGTACAAGGGATGAGAAATGAGGCCTTCAGTTCATGAGCACTCATGGATGCAAGCCACACGAAGTGTTTGTGATGATTCTTACTCAGTGATATAAGCTTATAATTAGCACAACTTATGGGGTTTGACCGACTCAATTCATTAGCAAATATTTTAAGGAATTAATATGACTGAAAATAAAAAATGGAAAGAAAAGTTAATATCCTCAAGCTTTCCATTAGAATATGTGGTCTCAAAAAAATTAGCAGATTATGGAATTGCCGTATCAAATGATTACGCATACTCTCGTGAAGACGCAGGCATATTGAAAGACTTTTCTATAGACATGCATGGTAATTATTGGAATGAAGAATGCACATATCATTTAAATTTCCTTATCGAATGCAAACAGAGGCACGATAAAAACAAATGGCTTTTTATGAGAGATCCTAACGCTCCTGATTTTAGTGCGTTAACTCTGGGTTACACTTTGCGGGCAATAGATAATTTTACAAGAATAGATCTACCTCCAAATGCAACAATTGCCTTAGATGAAAATATGAACTATGCCGTGAAGGGTGTTGAAATAGACACTAGCAATGGAAATGTTTACGATAGTGAAATTAAACACGGCATATCTCAACTAGCTTATTCTTTACCGGATGTGATAATTCATAACATTGCTGAATGCATAAACTCCCACCCTGAGGATAACCTGCCATTTTTCATTGCACCCATTCTGGTAACCACATCCGATCTTTATTTAACACATGATGAATTCTCAGCAGAGAGTATTAGAAACGCAGAAGATTTAAGCGATATAGCAGATCTTGTGCCGTATCTAGTGATAGAAAATCAGCATACCCCTGGATTCGGAATGCACCGAAAGCAACGTTTTTCGTCATTTGAATACTTTCTAGAATCCAAACAACTTGAAATCATAAATGACATTAGGAAAAAATATGAAAAACATCCATTCCTATTGCCACAAGAAAGATTGCTTGATTTAATTCATCAGCCACATCAACATTTTAGCGAATACTTCTCGCAGATTATTGTCTGTTCCCTTAATAACTTAGAACCATTGATAGAACAAATTATAGAAATCGCAGATAACGCATTATTGAATTCCAAAAAGCTTTCTTGATTGATTTCTTTCAACAGATTGAAGCAACTGTAACTTAGAGCGCGTTCTGCCAAAAATCCCCCACTGGCGCTGACGGTGGGTGACAACTTTTGACAACTCAATCTGAACACCAGCGTCCGGGCAAACCAGAACAGCGATCTGAAAGAGGCTCGAGGATGGTTGCAAAGGGGGAGTGCTTAACACCTCCCCTTCACGAGTTCGTGTACCTAAAGTTTTCTGAAGCGGTAGCAGTTGACACTTTCCCCCTAGTTTTCCCTAGTAAGGCATAACAAACCATAACAGGCTGACACCTGCC
>JAIIAN010000450.1 GCA_022717655.1 Bacillota bacterium
GGGATAAACCTTTACCAGTATGCGCCGAATGCGCTGGGGTGGGTGGATCCGTGGGGGTTGAGTAGATGTTCTGGAGGTACACGCTTAACTGTCAATAAACCGAAGATTTTAAGCAGCACAAAGCTGTCATCAACTGAGAGAAAATTCCTCGAAAGACAGTTTATGAAAAAAATGAATGCCTTAAACCGAGCGGCTCAAAGAGGAGAGTTAGTTTGGTCTCCTGGCACCCATGAGGTTAGGATTTCATCTTTGCAAAGTTCTTACAGGCAGGCTGTTTCTGCACGCTTTGAAAAAATGTTTGGCTCAGCACCTGATCTAAGTAAGTTAAACGCTGATCATCCTGTTGATTTAATTGTTGGAGGTTCGCCTACACAAAGATTACAAATGCTGAACGAAACTATTAATAAAAGTGTCGGTAGTTCTTTGAAAAATGCAGGCAGAAAGGCGGGGCTTCAGCCCGGAGATGCCATCAGTGAGATAATATTTCAATAGGGGGTAAAATGAATAAATCTATTAATATACAGACGGATACTGCCACATTAGTAATTTATGATTTAATGTCATTAAAGCATAGGATTAATGATGATGCAGATTGGTGGAGTCTTCCAGAAGATGAAGTTGAAGAAATAAATAAAGGGAATGTGTTATTTCTCAATCTTGGAAATGATGGTACCTATAAAGTTGATATTAAAAATGACATTGGTGAATATACCGGATCGTTATTTTTAAACGTACCTACTGGAAAGGTTTTCATAGGGGCGGGAGAGGATGTCACGGGCGGAGATCTGGAGCCAGATGATTCAGATGCTATTTCAGGCGAGTTTATTACTTTAGAACCTGGTAGTTACGAGGTTAAATATAAAAAGCATGGTTCAGATGTGCTAATTTCCTTTACAAAAACAACGTTTACTGAAAATTCATTAGAAGAGGGTGTTTATCTCTGAATGAAAATCCACGCCTTGGCGTGGATTTTTTCATCCAAAAAATGTTAAATAATTAATTAGTTCACCACGTAGCCATTTTTAACACTATTCTTTTTTCCTTCTGCACGCATCTTGCTTGCTTTTCTCGCGCCTTGCTTACCCTTGTCTTCAATAAGCTGTCAGTATACTCGCGACGAACAACTCTACCCTGAGAAAAGCCCCCAGTGGCGGCTGATCTCCGCAGCGAGTAATACCGCCTTGGGCGACGGCATCGCCGGGACGTCTTTACCTGCAATGTCAGAAATTTATGGGAAGAACCCCTGGGTAAAATAGTAAAACTGGACGTGAAGTAATTGCACGAATGCGAGGAGAAGGACGTATTCGTGGTACGGGCGATAGGATGTAATTTAAAAGCTCAACTGATGGTAAATAGTACCGTATTCAGGATGCGGACATGGCTCATTTAACAGATACTGGAATCAGAAGGGTGGCTACTATGGTCCTAAATCTCGTGAGGTCAGAGCCTTTATGAGAGATTCCAGGAATTATGAACTTGAATATTATGGCAACAATCGGTCTCAGGGGGCACTGCTACCTGATAGATATAAAGATTCCGCTGATTTTATTGGCCCACAGGAAAAATCCCAATATTTCCAATGAAGGAGCATTGTTCCATGAAAGGCCTTGAAGACCCAAAAATTGAATCCGAAATTAACTCCTTTGTTGAAAAAGGAAACGAGTTTCACGATGA
>JAIIAN010000451.1 GCA_022717655.1 Bacillota bacterium
CATTATATGAATCATATGTTTTACGGATATGATATGGACAGGACAATGCTTAGAATTGGCGCCATGAACATGATGACACATGGAATTGACAATCCATTTATCGAATACAGAGATAGTTTATCGGATCAGAATACAGATAAAGATAAATATACTCTTGTGTTAGCAAATCCTCCTTTTAAGGGAAGTCTTGATGCAGAATCTGTATCAGGCGACTTGTTAAAAGTATGTAAGACAAAGAAGACAGAGCTTTTATTCCTGGCATTATTTCTTCGTATTCTTAAAGTTGGCGGACGCTGTGCTTGTATTGTACCTGATGGAGTATTATTTGGCTCGTCAACAGCACATAAAGCTATAAGAAAAGAGATTGTAGAGAATCAGAGATTAGAAGCAGTAATCTCTATGCCATCCGGAGTTTTCAAGCCATACGCAGGAGTATCTACAGCGATTCTTATATTTACTAAAACAGAACATGGTGGAACTGATAATGTCTGGTTCTACGACATGACAGCAGATGGATTCAGTCTTGATGATAAGCGTTCTCCTATATCTGACAATGATATTCCTGATATTATTGAAAGATTCGGACATCTTGATAAGGAAGCAGACAGAAAGAGAACAGACAAGTCATTTATGGTTCCTAAAAAGGATATAGTCGATAATGACTACGACCTTAGTATTAATAAATATAAAGAAGTTGAGTATGTAGCAGTTGAATACCCACCAACAGAGGAAATTATGGCTAATATCCGTGAACTTGAGATGCAGATTGGCACGGAGATGGACGAGTTGGAGAAGTTGTTGGGGTTATAAAATAAAGAAAGGTAATACAAATTCGGATTTGTAGGGATGAGATAGATGAAAGTAAAACTTGAAGATGTTTGTGAAAAAGATTCATCAAATTTAAAACTGTCAGATGTTGATGGAATGGATGGAGATTATCCTGTTTATGGAGCAGCAGGATACATAGGAAATGTAGGGTTTTATCATCAAGAGAGACCATATGTAGCTGTTGTTAAAGATGGTGCTGGTATTGGAAGAACAACTATACATCCGGCAAAATCGTCAGTTATTGGAACAATGCAATATTTATTACCAAAGGGAAATATTTTGCCAGAATATCTATATTATGTCGTTAATTATATGCATTTGGAAAAATATTACACGGGTACAACTATTCCGCATATTTATTTTAAGGATTATAAAAATGAGAAATTTAATCTTGATTTGATACAAAATCAGAAACGAATTGTGGATATACTTGGAAAATGTGAGATGATAATTCGATTGAGAACAAGAGAACTAGAGTTATTGGATAACCTCATCAAAGCCCGATTTGTCGAGATGTTTGGGAATTTAAAAACTAACAGTAAGAGGTGGAAAATAGTCGGATTTAATGAATGTGCCGTTATTGATACTAATATGATACACGATTTTCAAGGCTATGAAGATTATCCACATATTGGTATTGATAGTATAGAGAAAGAAACTGGCAAATTAATAGGATATAGAACAATTGCTGAAGACGGGGTTATTAGTGGTAAGTATTTTTTTACACCACAGCATATTATATATAGCAAGATTAGACCAAATCTAAATAAGGTTGCTTTGCCAGATTTTGATGGGCTGTGTTCAGCAGATGCATATCCAATATTGGTAAAAAAAGAAATTTGCAA
>JAIIAN010000105.1 GCA_022717655.1 Bacillota bacterium
CCTTAACCCTTATAGAGTAAAATTGTTCTTCTATCTTATCCATAGCAAAGATTATCTGACGCATAGTCTTAGCTGCCAAGAACCCCTTATCAAAATACTCCTTGATACGTTCCTCTCCTAATCCGGTTTCTTCAGAAATAAGTGCCAAAGCGTATTTTTCCTTTTCATCAGCTAAAGAGAATCGGAAAATGTCCTTGTTATAGAATTTGGACATATAACCATCATAATCAGCACATTCTCCATAAAAATGATGAAATAGTGCCTCAGTATTTTTCTCATGCATCACAAATACGACATTACTTACCCCAAATTTGTTACCAACGAGCGAACTGTCGATTGGCTGCATACTGCGATAGCCATAATCCATGTGAGCAGAGAAGACATTCATGATACGAAAGAGATGTGCAGGATCAAGCCTATCCATATCCTCTATCACCAGAACTAACCGCTTTCCATATTTCTCCTGATAATCTTTTATATTATCACGAATAATCTTAGTGATTATATCATTCTTGTAAACTGAGTTTTCATCAACTGTAGATAGATAATCATCCAGAAACGCAGTCTGGTCTACTCCTTTTTTCTTAAACTCTCCAACTTTATCTTTCAAACTTTTGAGCCAATGAGCCGATTTGAATGCTGCAAAGAAGGCTTTTGTCACCATATCGTCAGCACCACACGACTTCAGCATCGCAAAGAAAGACTCTCCTACTGTACAGAAATGGCTTTGAACA
The DNA here is from genome assembly GCA_022717655.1 of Bacillota bacterium. Lineage (GTDB taxonomy): Bacteria > Bacillota > Clostridia > Lachnospirales > Lachnospiraceae > Blautia. The sequence continues at coordinate 735 of JAIIAN010000105.1, forward strand.
TAAAACTCAAAAGCCATCCTATCTGTCACCTCATAGTTTACATCAATGATACCAGCCTGAAGTATCTGCAAAAGCACATCATGCTTAATGAAATCAAAGATGTCCTTATTCCCAAGTACTTGATAATTGACAGGATAGAGCGTTATAAACACGAATGGCGATTCTTCATCCATCTTACATTTCTCCTTGAATTTATTCAAGAAAAAGGTCTTACCGTCACCAAACTTGGCAGAAAGTACCACCCTATCATGAGAAAGGAGATGATCCTCAAATCGCTGCATCGCATCATCAACAGGAATATAATTATCGTCAGACATTAGCATAACATATTCTTGATTGTTTCATAACTTTCAATAACATACTTAGAATAAGCAGTTCCGCCATCTGAAGAAATTCCTAATCTGACCGAACAACCTTCATCTTCATTCTTTTCGATACAAGCAATCCAAGACGGATTTATCAATATCGTTTCATTATCAGAATCATGCAGCTCAATAAACTTACATGTCATTGTATATTATTTTTCAAACTATTGTACACGATTTAACACTATCATCGTCAAATGAAGCGACTCCACCAATTTTATAGCCTGTTGCAATATAATAAAAGTAAAATCAACAAGAGCAATTTCCTGTTTCTCATTTGGTTTGTTCACATTTGGATAGTATTCTACTATTTGAGAATACGCATTATATTTTGTCTTTGCATGATCTATACCATTGCGTATTTTATTATCGAGGGTTCGTAAATAGTAATCCTTCAACCAACTGTGTGTAGAAATATATTCGGACTTTTTGCCGTTTGTCTTCTTACAATAATCAGCCAAAGGTTTCTTGGTGTCTAACTTGTTATAATCGCCACGTGTCTTTAAATTCTCAAGCCCAACGAAAAGCATACTCCAACGACTAAGCAGTTCAAACAATTCTGCATAAATATTTTTTACCTCTGCATAATCAACAGTTGAAAGATATAGCTTGCCACAAAAAGAATTCAAGAAGTCACCTTTATCAAGCAACAACATCAAAGGAAAAAAGTTAGTCATATTTCCAACAAATTCCATCAAGACTTTTATACTCTCATCTATATCATTTTCAATATTCATATTACAGGATACAGCAGCTAACAAACCCTTCAATATATTAGCATCAACATTATCTACTACCTTATCCAACTCTTCCACAAAAGGCTGCGTAAACTTTGAGTAATAAGCCTTTGACACTATCACATTGAATAATTGCACAAAAATACTGACAAAGCCTCTCTGCATATCTTTTTTGTCCTTTATCATCTCGTTCTTGTCCTTGCCAAATTTTTCCTCGACATAGGTGCTGAACACACTAATATTTCCATTGCAATAAATATTGTAAAGAGTCTGCAAATCATTCAAGGTCTGGCTCATACCATCAGCAAGAATGCTCATTCTTTGGGAATGATTATGGATGTTCGCATCATTCACGTAACTCGGCAGGCACAAATAGTTATTTAATAGTTGTCTATCCGTAAAGTAACAATCGACACAAATCGGCAATTCCGTTGATACTCCTACATAAGGATAAGGTTCCAACAAATTCTCACATTCATGCTTTATGCCATTAGTTATTACAAGGCTCTGTGCAGAAATCTCGCCGCGAAGTATATTGCCACAGTTTTTACAGCCCACACGTATTGGCATACTCCCATGATTCATCACATGGTCGCACTGGCATTTAAGAACATACTTATGGTGACATACGTCACATTCAACAATAAAAGAAATAGTCATAACTTTGTTTCGAGAATTAACAATCAATTTTAAAACAATATTTGCACTCAATCTTTAAGTTCAAAAGGAGAAGGGGCCAACCCCATCATCTATCAATATGCCTTAGCATAAAAACATTATTTCCACCACTAACACATCACTATTTTTCATCCATTGCTTCTTTCATTCTCCTTGCCACTGCATCCCATGAGTACTCTTCTAGATAATGATCATATCGGGCTGCAACATTCTTCTTAAATGAATCATCTTGCAACGTTTTCTTCATCAAGGAAGCCAATTCCTGCGGATTGTCTTCCTTGAGCAACAACCCAGTCTTACCCTCCTCAATAAAATAAGGCATCTCATAGCAATCACGTCCAATACAAGGCAACCCAAATGTCAGTGCTTCGATAAATACCAAACCATAAGCTTCAAAATAAGACGGCATGCAGAATATATCACATTTATTGAAGAGTTCTGCAACGGCATCAAAATTTACCAGTCCCATATAATGATAACCTTCGGTAGGATTTTGAATAGGATTTGTGGCTGGCCCTGCCACATAAAGTTCTACGTTTTCACCCTGCTCTCGTAAAAGTCTAAACGCCTCATAAGTGACATATCCACCCTTTCTTTTAAAGTCTTTTCCAACAAAAAGAATCTTGTTCTTGGTCTTGTTACGTAGTTGAATCAGGCTACTATCTATATTCACCCCCCCACCTACGTATACCACCTTGCTCTCAGGCAAGCCATTGTCGACAAGAAACTTTTGCAGCCAATGTCCCATACAAAATATGGCAGAGCATGTTTCATAAAACTTAGCTTGTGCAACGGCTTGTTTGTGAATAAGTACAGGATTGGCATACTGAAAGTCACTTACAGCAAAAACTTTCGGGAGTTTATCCATCATGTATTCCACGTATGAAACACTTAAGTCGTTATATATGTATGACTGAGTTTCCGAATCCGCATCCACAATGCCGCTCATCTGTAGCACCTTTCCTTTTAAGTGCTTGTGTTTACGACGAAAATACTGTAATTCATAGAATCCTCCAGCAAACCAATCCAACCGCAGAATTCGATGCATGAAGACAGAAATCAACTTTGGGAAATTCAGATTGATGTCATCAACCTGATAATACTTGCAGAGAGCTTTATACAAGGAATAGTTTGTGCCACTCCAGGCTGTCTCTTTATTCTTGCCCCAATGTACAAGATATGTCAATTTTTCCATATGAAATCAATATTATTTATGATTCAACCAAAAGATTATACAACTCACCCAAAAGGAGGGATGAATCTTTGTACGATAATTATCCAGTAATTCTGTTTTCTGCTCTTTAGTAAGCAGAACCTTATTTCTCCTAATTTCTCCAAGCGGATACTTTGTATAAAACCACTTGTTACCATAACCTTGTTTTGTAGCAAACTCGGAAAGCCACTTGGCATTATCAGTTAGTGAATGAATCTTCCTTATCAAAATTGGCACAGATTTGTCTGGCGAAATATTTTCATTACTCTTTCTCCACAGCACTTTGGCTTTCTCACAGGTATCAATACCGCCAGCTGCATCCGAGAATTTCACCCAACTGATAAAGTCACTCCCCCAAGCCAAATCAAAGTTTTGAAATCTTCCATTGTCGAAGAATACGTCTCTGCGCACAACGAACTCAACAACGAAACTAATCAAATGACCTTTCAGTTTCTCATCTAGATAAAATTTAGACGAACAAAAATCAGGGAACTTAGGCAATGGTGAAATCTTACCTGTTGCATTATCTAGACGATTCACGTTAAAATGAATCAAACCTGCCTTCGGTTTTTCCTTGATAGTTTTATAAAACTCCTCCACACAGTTCTTTTCCATCACATCATCATCAGAGAAGAGCCATATCCATTCCTCTCCCTGGCTCATATCAATGCAACGCTCCCATTGCGCTACCAAATCCTTGCCACCGAGGTTGGTGTCGAAGCGGCGATACACCAAGTTGATCTTATCCCTGTACCTGTCCACTATCTCCCCAAGGTTGTTGGGGCTACAGTCATCGCCAATATAAAGCGTGAAGTCCTGACAAGTTTGAGCAGCGATGGAATCTAAAGCAGCTGCCAAGAACGTTGCCTTATAGGCAGGGATGATAATTGCTAAATTATTTTGTTTTTCTTTCATATGATAATCGTTTTCTAATATACAATGCACCTATCGGCACACAGACACCCACGAATGAATATAGCGGCCAATACATAAGGGAATATCCCTTGATGATAGGGAAACCAGCCAACTGCTCTATCGGCAAGGCATACACCCAAATGATGAGGAGAGAGACGAGCTTGAACGACAAGAAATGCCACGTCAAGACCTCCAAGGTATGGTCGCCCAAAAACATCAAGAATCGCTTAGCCCAGTTCTGATAAAGACTCAGGCGATGACTCAGATTCAGTATCATAATTGTTCCCAAAATGGCACACACCGAATAAGGCAATATCTGGATGGCAGAATAAGACAGCATAGATGTGCCACACCAAACAGAACCCATCGATACGATGATGAAAGCCATAATCGTAATCGGCCACTTATCTGCATCCACATTCATCCGCTTATATGCCCTTCCCATAACGATAAAGAAACCAGCAAAGAAAGTACGAGAGGCAATATGTACAGTAGGAACTTCGACATCAAACCACGACATCACGATAGCTATCAAGAGCAGAATCGAAGCCCCTAAGAAGTCATTCTTCAGATACTTAAAACAGCCCAAGGCCAAGAACGACCCCAGGAAAAGTTCCTTCAAAAACCAGTAGCCTCCCAAGAGTTGCTCCGTCTCGTTCATAGCCAGAACTATCTTTGCCACATTCTTCACCACATCTTTCCAACCATACAGCAGCGACACCACTCCTTTCCATCCACATACATCATTATAAATGTTTAGATGGAAGAACACATTGTGCAACACGAGGAAGAGCAGCGACCATTTCACGAATGGCACATACAATCCCTTGACCTTGTTAATGGAGAACTGCCTCACATCATTGAGGTACTTATCCTTGAAACAGTAGCCACTAACAAAGAAGAACAGCGGCATGTGGAACATTGTCACAAATTGCCCCCCCACATGTGGCAATCCAGCATGACAAATCACCATAAGCATGATGGCAATCGCCTTCGCTATCGTTATTTTCTCATCTCTCATGAATCAATAGAATCTACAAGATTTTCCTTTAAATTTATACGTTTGACCTCTGAATCTTAGATTTCAACAAATATACTTTTGGGAAGTACTTAAACAAGAATAACTTGAAGGTACTAGAGAAAGGACGCCCCTTGCGGAACAGGCTTATATCATTTTGCAATATTCCATCAATAAATTGACAGTCCTGAGGACGTTTCACTCTCAGTATTGGAAATTTCAACATTTGGTCACAAGCATGTATGAGTATTCCCTCCATTAAAGGCATTAAAAAATCATACATCTTAGCATTCCAAACATTCAAATCATTAGCAATCTCTTGCAAATTATATAGTTCGTCAAAGAACAATCTATTCACAGAAGTAGAGACCTGATGACAGATACTCTGAACATTATCACGATAGTAATAATGCGCCTTATCAGTAACCGCCAGCAACTTGTCTGTATCAAAAACTTGCTTCACATTATAGTACATAAACAAATAGTCCTCATTATTACGACCTTCACGGAAGAGCGTCTGGATAAATTCACGCTGAAAGAGTTTATTTGTCACTGTCGCATCCATATTAAGTCCTAAGAACAACTTCATATACTGAGAGAATGACATTACTGCCCCATCCTTATACTCAAACGTTCCCACCTTGTAAGGCACAATCTTGCCATCCACATCACGGACAAGAGGAGATGAAACCACTATGATACGCTCATCCTGTTTCATCACTCTCATCAAGTCCTCATACATCGTAGTGTTCACATAGTCATCGCTATCAACAAATCCAATATACTCTCCCTTAGCAACTGCAATACCAGCATTGCGAGCAGAAGACAATCCCCCATTTTTCTTATGAACCACCTTAATACGGACATCTTTTTTTGCCCATTCATCACATATCTGTGGACATTTATCAGGCGAACCATCATCTACAAGGATAACTTCTATATCATGATATGTCTGCTTAATAAGCGATGAAACACACTCGTCAAGATACTTCTCGACTTTATAAACTGGAATTATTATTGAAATCATAAATTTTGTTTTTGGGGTACTCATTAAATTGTAAATATCTAAATAAAACAACAAGTATTACTTCATAATAGGTTGGCTCCACTCCCACACCTGTTGTAATTGTTTTTAAAAGCAAGAATGATGCCCATATCCATATTAAATTATATTTTTTTCTATATAATATGCTCATCAATCCAATGATAAAAGAAATTAAAACACCGATAACACCTAACATGCCAGTATCCATCATAATAGGAAGCCACATACCTTCTGCACCAAATAGGCCAGCAACACCACCTTGAGCAAGCAAATTTCCAGTAAAACCAATACCATTTCCGACCCAAAAATCTTGTGCCATATAGAAAAACGCAATATCCCACTGCCCTTCTCGCATATCAGAAGAACTTCCACCTAATTCTGCACTATCCACAAATATAGAATCATAAATTGAACCTAGATAAGACCCCATGAATAAAGCTATGAATAAAGCAAATATTAACAACTGAAAACGATATCTTTTAATCGTTGTAACTGTTAACAAGGAAACACTTGCAAGAAGAAAACACATAATAACACTTCTCGTACCAGTCATAAATACGCAAATAGGCAACAACACCAAAAGAATACGTCGCCATTTTTTCTGCATTATTTGATTTCTGTCTCTCTGAAAAATAAAAAGTAAAATAAAGGTATAAGCTGCAGAAATACCAAATGGAACAACGTCCGCAAAAAAAGACTGAGCTCTTTTTACACCAAAACGAGATTCTGTTCTATCAATCAACCATGTAAAAGAACTTTGGTTATTCTCACACCAATGCATAATTGGATTTGCAGAAATTGACTCCTCTATTAAACAATATGCCACTGCTAAAAGTAAAAAAGTTGAAGCATATTTTACATATAGCGAAACACGTTCTCTACAATTCAATACACAATACAATATACATGGAAACACATATCGGGCTATCAATACAAGATATTGCTTAGAATGAAATCCATGAACATTCATTGTAATCGAATATGAGAGAAGGACAGGAATGCCACACCATAAAAAAGGAAGCTTTCCAAATTGCTTATGATACTTCAATATACCCAACAAAGATATCAGCAAAGAAAGTGTAAGATACAAATTATCCACTGAGTCCAAAGGATCAACAAACAAACATAACCAACATGCCAATGCTGCTACCAGAATCGTTGTTTTGGCAAAATCACGTATCAGAAGACACAATAAGACAATAAATAATATGTAATGTAGCATAGTTCTATCAATCTTTTAACGAAGAATTCAAAAAAGACAACGATTCATTACGCAATACATCTATCTTACGTTGTTCATCCTCAACATTATAATAGGGTGTAATAACATCCGATAATTCTGTATCTGTAAAAATAAGTTGAGTTGACAAGTCGACAGAATTCAGTAAACTTGAAATTCGATCATCACTTTTAGACTTTCCATTTTCCAAAGCCAATAAAGGTTTTCCAAAATTTAAAGCATAAGCAGTTCCATGAAATGAAGAAGTTACAACTATTTCAGCTTTTTCAAACAAATGTAAGAATTCATAGTTTCCTACAGCACAACTATCCTCAATTTGGATAAAATCACCTAAAAATCCCTGGGGTTTGGGGGTCAAAGACACAATTGGCATATTGTATTTTTTCTGTACAAAGTTCAACATATCTTTCATTTTTTCTTCTGGACTATATGTATATGCTAACATATAGAACAATATAAACTTTGGAGGAAGGCTTAATTTTTGAGTTTTTTGAGCGTAAATATGCCATTCTTCTTTTGTAAGAAGCAAAGTTGGATCCAATACTAATTTTGAATCATTTCTTCCAAAAGTTTCTCTCAATAACTTGACTCCATTTTTTTCTCTTACCCCAATAGCCTCAAAGTGTTTCAAATATGTTTTATAGTCCATAAGATATTTTTGGGGTATCCTGTCACATGAAAAAGAAGAAGAATAAGCAATTTTCTTTCTATTCAATGGAGCAAAATCGAACATATAAGTCATATCTCCAAACATCGTATTAGGGTTCCATATTTGATCACTACCGGAGACATATATATCAAAAATCGGAGGATTTTTAAGTATTGATTTTTTAGACGGATAAAATATAGTACACTGCATTTCCTCCTCTATATATTTATTCAACATTTCCATTTTTGTTGGTTTTCGCAAACCTAAATAGAGCTGAATTTTTCGCTTAATATTCCCTAAACGATTACGCAATGTAATTTTCCTACAACCAAGTCTCAAACCTGCATCCCAATGATACTCATTAGGATATTTATAATCTATAACTTTTACATCATATCCCATCTTTTTAATGATGTATTGCAAAGCAAAAGCCTGCAATACAGAACCAAAATTTGGCTGACGAAAAGTTGTTATTATTCCAACTGTATACATTTAAAATAATATTTTTCTATCAATATAACAATCTATTTCTCTTATGCAAAAGCAGATATAAGATAAATAATCTATTTGTTTTCAAAAACTTTTAATACGATTATGAATCTTAGTTAAAGCTTTAAATATCAATACGATTTTGCTTATATTAAGACTAGACATTCTCAAAAAGAATCTAAAGATATGATAGGACCTATAATCTTTAGGCATAAATTTCATCTGGCCTTCTGCAACAACATCAAAAGCATGTTTTACTAATTCACAATTACTAGCCTTCAATGTTTCATAACCTTTAGGTGTAAAAGCAACAGCACAACTCACTCCATCTTTATTATCTTTATATGTGTTTCCCCATAGGTCACCTATACGAATGTCTGCTGATGACAAGTCGTACTTGTACTTACAATGGCTATAACACTGCTTACCTAAACAACAGTCTCCCAAGAAAAGGGCATAAAACATATCACCTTGTGAACGTCGACTTTCAAGATAATTTTTCTTTTCTGCAATCAAGTTATCGTAAGAGTCATACCAATTTATCTTCTCGCCATGCTCCTCGCCATCAATGCCCATTGCCCAGGAATCATGCCATCCAGTCCACTTATTACGCCATGACGCATAAGTGATTCTTCCCACTTGCTTCTCTGCCCACTTGGTATATTTCTGCCATACTAACATAGATGGAACACCATGACAGAAGAAATCAAGCAAAACAAAATTATCCTCGCAACGGAACTTCTTGATATATCTACGGAAGGAATCTATCTGACAAGGTGTACCTGTAACCAAGTATTTCTCCTTGCGATTAATGGCCTTAAAGCCATCTACAGTATAACTTTGGATGTATTTACTTCCTGCACTTGGAATCAGTTCTTCTACCGTGGTAGCGATATAATGCTCTGCTCTATTTTTCTCAGCATCATATCGAACACCACATACCTTATAACCTTGTCCCAAAAGACACTTACCTATCTCGAAGCCAGCACCACCCGATGAGCACTTTCTTCTCACCAAATGGTCTTTGCTCCAAGCTGCATAGGAATGTATCTCTGGTTCTTTGAGCGAGAGGTCATCATGAAGATAAGCGCAGACTTCTGTACAAATGCCACACTCAATACATCTACTCTCGTCTGTGATATGCGGCTCATAAAAGCCATCCTTATTCAGACCTATCTCTATAATCTTTCTACCGCATGCTGTGGCGCATACGCCACAGCCATAGCAGTCATGGACTTCACTTATATTTTTCATCAAATTTTTCTCTTTAAGATTTTCTTGTTTATTATGGATGTTACCTTAACCTTAATCGTTTGTCTATCTTCGTTATTGAAACCCAAATAGTATCCGAAGCC
>JAIIAN010000452.1 GCA_022717655.1 Bacillota bacterium
GTGGTAAATCCGCAGATGAAGTACAAACATTCATTAGAAATATTACATTTACACCACAAACAGGAAGCAATATGAATGTCAATATTATTATTGATAGTAATGAAACTACAGGGTTTGATAACTTGCCATCAGGAAGTAAACTGACTTATGTTGAAAGCGTTGACCATTATTATTTATACGTTCCTTATGATACTTCTTGGACAAATGCTATGAATAAGGCACAAACGTATACTTTAGTAGGAAGAAAAGGTTATCCTGCCACTATTACTAATCAACATGAATTAGCTTGGGTAGATGCGATTACAGGGACAGCCGTATGGTTAGGTGGAAGTAGGCCAGCTAATAGTAGTGTATCAGGAAATAATACAAGTAGTGTATGGAACTTAAGAAAATTATACACATGGAATTATGGACCAGAGAGTGGAGCAAGTTTAGGAAGTCTTCCAGATACTTTATGGGGGAAAAATGGTTCTTCTCATGGTAGAGAACCAAATGGTGCAGGGGAAGATAAAATAATGCTTATCCCTTTGTCAATGAATGGTGGTTTAAATGATGTTCCTAATGGTAATATATATACAAGTGGCAACTTACATTGTACAGGTGTAATTGTTGAATTCGGTGGTTATGAAGCTGCAGGAAAAACAGACCCAGGTGGAAGAGATACTTCTAAAACTGCAACAGATGTTAAAACATCTGAAACACCAATGGATGTAGAAGCGAAAATTGGTAATGAAAGATATGCACCAATCAGTGAAGCTTTAGATGCAGCACAAGATGGTGATACAATTACAATCGTAAAAGATCAAGTAACGGCCGTAGATAATGCAACTTTAAAACAAGGAGTTACTTTAGAAAAAGATGGACAAACGATCAAATCAGTCGATACTGACTCTAAAGTTGACATTGATGTCAATGGTAAACTGACATTGAAAAATGGAAAAGTTGTAACTTCTGCAAATGCTTCACTTTTAGTAGTACAAGATGGTCAAAGTTATGATGTTACAGTTCCTGATTCAAAGACAACAGTTGTCGCAGGAGAAAGTGGTAGCGATTCTTATGTAAGACCGGAACATGATGGTACGGTTAAAATAGGAGATGTCAGCTATACCTATACTCATGAAGATGGAAATACGCAAACACAAATTTATATTCCAGATGGAATGTATAAAACTGAACAGGTTTCAAAGGCAGCGGTAGCTGCTGGAAAAACAGGAACAGTTAAAATTGATGATAATCAAACAGTAGAAGTGACAGTTCCTGCAAATGCAAAAGTTGATGCATTTGATCATACAGGTATTACTTCAACAAGTGGAACTCTTAAAGTGAAACCGGATAAAGATGGTGGAAGAACAACTGTGACAGTAAGTGGTACAGATACCTTTACAGCGGATGGACATATCTACACAGGACTGAAAGAGGGAGAGACTATCCCGCTCGGAACTTATACGGTCACTCTGACAAAAGGAAACAATGTAACGGGAGACGATCCTCAGAGTGCGTATTACTATAAAGATTCCTATGAAGTAACCCTGACACCGGATGCGAACTACGATCTGGCAGCCAAAGATGTGAAGGTAACGATGGCTGGAAAGGATGTACTAGCACTAGAGGAAACGATACCAATGAAAAAGATTGGAAAGAAATTATTGGCGGGAATCCTGTCATT
>JAIIAN010000453.1 GCA_022717655.1 Bacillota bacterium
CGCCAGCATCAAAGTGTTTAGATAATTTCGCGGCCTAAGGCTGACGACACGTAGTACGGATTTGTACGACTGCCTATTACTGGCGAATACTATTCGAGGGCGGCGCTACCGCTGAAATTACCAAGCTAAAGGAGACGAAAAAGCCGCCTTAAGGCGGCCTACATCAGTCACTTGTTGGGTGCCTAAGGTGTAACTTTTAAATCCGGTCATATACTGTCTCGCAAATTTTTTGCATCGCTTATTCGTTTCTGTAGCAACCTGTACCAATCCACATATCAGTCTAAAGCTGTCAGATAAATTAGGCAATCATGGAGCAGACGGCACGGCGGTACATGAGTAACGTAACTATTTTCTCAACTTTTTTAAGATGTTGTGCAAAACTGACGCATGGGAGCACGCTTCATCAGCTTTTTTTGTTTCCGGATATGGAATGTTGACAATCAAAATGTTATCAATATCTTTTATGTGATCTTAAAATCGTAATAAGGATAGTGAATGCGTATTGGAACTGTAGAGGAAATTCACAATTTTTTAAGTGAATACTATATCAACTCCGAAGACCCTATATCCCCGCCAGGAGTGAAAGATATTGGGTTATTAGAATCAGCGTGTGCAAGACCGTTTGCTTCCGCCGGTGGGCAGGATGCTTTTGGAGATGTATACCACAAAGCAGCAGCACTATTCCATGGAATTATTTCCAACCACTGTTTTTATAACGGAAACAAAAGAACCGCATTATTATCAGCCCTTTATTTCTTGAGCGAACATAACCTTTGGTTAGAAAGATGTAATGATGAGGAAATGTTTGAGTTTACTCGTCAGGTTGCCGCTCATGAAATATGTGAGAAAAGGGATGATGAGATAGATATCATAGCAGATTGGTTTAACAGAAACACTCGGCGAATAGTGAAAGGAGAAAAGCCCCTTAACTTTTCGAGCCTACGAGAAAGTTTATCTCAATTTGATTTTCAACTAGAAGATGAAGGGCAATATGCATTTATCTATAAAAATGGTGAAATCGTTGAGAAAGTGCTAAAAAAAGGGAAGCAAGGAATGCAAGAATATGATCAAGCATATATTGCTGAGCTTCGAAAACGTTTAGATTTAACGCCTGAACATGGGATTGATAGCGCTCGTTTTTATGGACAGAAAGGTTTGAATGAGGATTTGAATGAATTTATGAAACTTCGTGTAAAAGTTTTTGATTGGCTGGCCAAGATCTAAAATAATAGAAGCCTGCGCTCCGCAGGCTTCTATTATTCAAATTAAAAAAATTGCGTACTGTTAATCATAAATTTACACCTGCTTTTTTGCGAAATCATATGGTGTAATATAATCACTAATATTTTTTTCAAGATAATCAGCCCACCACTGTACCATCAAACGACGTTCATCCAAATGCTCAGAGGTATGGATATAAGCTGCACGTACATTATTACGCTCTGAGTGGCTCAACTGTCGTTCTATCGCGTCATCACTCCATAGCCCTGACTCACCTAGCGCGCCACGCGCCATCGTCCTAAATCCATGCCCGCAAACCTCGGTTTTTGTGTCATACCCCATCGCACGCAATGCGCTATTTACCGTGTTTTCACTCATAACCTTCGTTGCATCGTGATCCCCTGGAAACAGCAGCTCTTTATCACCACTAATCTGCTTAAGCTGC
>JAIIAN010000454.1 GCA_022717655.1 Bacillota bacterium
AGTAATCACACAGGAGGCAGATGATGATTCCTTTAGTGATGGATCGGGGACACCGGATTTTGCGGATGAGCAGGAGAATGTACAGGCGGCCCAGGATGAGGGTACACAAAGTGCGAAAGAACCGCCGGTGGTGACGGCAAAATATGAATGGGGAGATCTCTATTTGATTTGCAGTGAGGATTATATAAAAAATATTAATTCAAATAAGTATATAGAGATTTTTAATAGCTTTCCATCTAATATTAAAAAAAATGAACTTTATATATTAATTTGGAATTTATCTAGTAGCAATAGAGAGATAAGAGATAGATCAACTATTATTTTATCTCGTATTTTGATAAATGATAAAAAGTTATATATAGAATTATGGGATGAATTTAATAACATAAATGATTTATATATTGTAGAAAGAATATATTTAATAGGATATATCATTATAACTAATAAAAATGATAAAGATAATGAATACATTGCAAAGATACTATATAATTTTTCATATCCAGCAAATAAAGAAGCATATAGACATATTATTATACAAGAATACGGACTTAGAATATATGTTTGGATGCTAAAAAATAATATATGGCAAGAACCGTTTCATTTAAAAAAACACAAAGTAGATGAAATAACATTTTCTTTGAATTCAGATATTGATTATGAATCTATTGTAGGTATGAGATGTTTTGCTTCTCTTAAATTGGAAAGGGAAGGCGGATATGGAGATTTTGGAAGATATGAATATGAAGCTAATATAAATAGATTATTAGATGAAATCTTAAGATATTATAAATGCATAGGTGATAAAGACAAAGAAGAATATATAAATAATTTAGCTCCTAATGGCAAAATATATATTTTAGAAAATATTATAAATAATTATGTAACTATTAATGATTTGGGAGAAAAAGATTTTGATGATTTTGATAAGGATTATATAATTAATAGACATGATCATAGAGTAGAAAGATATACTAAGAAAATGCAATGGATAGGAATGTTTCAGTATATAGGATGGATTAGAAATTATTTAAATTTTATATCTCCGCTAATAAAACCAGAATATTTATTAGAACATTATGATTTTTCTGCAGATATAAATACTAATTTGCAAAACTATATTGATAATAGTAATATAGAAATAGATTATGATAATTATGAATATTATTATAATATATCTAATTACATAACAACTGATATTTCAAACATAAGTTATAATTATTTTAAATATTTTACTACAGTAAATGATTCTGATGCATCATACATAGCAAATAGCAAATATAATTCAGAATTATTAAAAGTATATAAAAATATTTCTAGTGATAATATAAAATCAAAAATTATGAAATGTGAAAAAAATTATATAAAATCTAAATTATATAAAGATGGGTATATTTTTGTATATGGAGTAGAATATAGCGGAGCAGAAACTGGATGCTTTGGCGTTAAAGCAGCAGTTCTTAATAACGATACTGATATAATAGATGATACAAGTTTCTACTTACCACATCATTATGGAATATCTAATAATGAATTTTTCTTGCTTAATTCTTCTTTTGAAAATGAAACTTTTGTATATGAGATAGAAGAAAAAAGCGAATATGATTATTCTGATATTAATAACCCAAATATCGTATTTAATAAAAAATTTTTAGATAGATATAATAT
>JAIIAN010000455.1 GCA_022717655.1 Bacillota bacterium
GTGTACAATAATGTAAAGGCTTACAAAAAATATTTTATAGAGGAGAGTTAATATGAAAAAGTTTTTTTTGTGTTCTATTGTTGCAATTAGTTTAATGGGTGGGATTGGTGTGCCAAGTGTGGCTATGGCAGCAAGTAATGAAGAAATGAATATGGTTGAGCAAAGCAAAGAGGAAGAAGTAGCTACAAGAGAATTTTTAGCAATGCAAGATCAGATTACTTCGGTTTTACAGATTGAAGATGGTCATTATGTTTACAACAAAGATGATGTAAGAAACATTGTTTATAGTTTTGATTTTGATAAATAGAATAAGTTTTAAATATAACACCCGCACCATCATCTGATGGTGCGGGTGTTTGTTAATCCACAACTCTGACAGTACTAATTACAGGCTGTTTACTCTTATCAGTAATCACACCATTCTGGTTAGTGTCAGTGCAGTCTTTGCATATCTTATCGACAATGTCCATGCCGCTTGTGACTGTTCCGAAAGCTGCGTATTGTCCGTCAAGGCTTGGAGTGTCCTTTTGCATGATAAAGAACTGTGAACTTGCAGAATTGTTAGCAGAAGAGCGTGCCATAGATATAGTGCCTCTTACATGGCTTATATTATTCTGGACGCCATTTGACTTGAATTCACCCTTGATTTTCTCAGAAGAGCCACCAGTTCCATCACCATTAGGGTCGCCGCCCTGAATCATAAATCCGTCAATTACACGATGAAAAGTCAGACCGTTATAAAATCCTGAATTGGCAAGATTAATAAAATTAGTAACAGTAATTGGGGCAGTATCTGCATCTAGTTCTACCTCAATCGTTCCGTAATTGTTTACTTCAATGGTAACATGGTGCTTGCCGGATAACTGAGTGTTTCCATCAGAAGCTGATGAATTACCAGAATTCTGTCTGCCACATGCAGTCAGGCTGAATAAAAGGCATAACAAAATTATGCTTAATAAATGTTTTTTCTTCATTTTTAAATATTCCTTTCTAGAATTAGTGAATCAAGTATAACATTATCAGGCGGTATGTTAAACATCTAATGTGTATATAAACAATTAAAATGTATATAAATTTGACTATCAAAATTTCTATATATGTGATACAATTATCAAAGATTTCACAATATATGAGAGGAGATTAATTTAATGAAACTTGAAGTGAAAAATCTTACCAAGTCATTTGGTGAGAAAGAAGTCCTTCACGGCATTTCATTTGATGTGGAAGGCGGCAAGGCACTAGGTCTTCTCGGACGTAATGGTGCAGGAAAGACTACAACCATAAGAATTATTATGGATGTATTTCATGCCAATTCAGGAGAAATATTTCTTGATGGTAAAAAGTTTAATCCAAAGGAGCATCTGATAGGATATCTGCCGGAAGAGAGAGGATTATATCCTAAGAAAAAAGTATCGGAACAGCTTGTGTATCTTGGCAGGTTAAGAGGCTTATCTAAGGCTGAAGCTAAGAAGAATACTGACAAATGGCTTAAAAGACTGCAGGTATCACAGTATACAGATGTGAAGTTAGAGACACTCAGCAAAGGTAACCAGCAGAAGGTCCAGCTTGCATCAACACTTGTCTGTGAGCCTGAGATTGTTATATTAGATGAGCCATTCAGCGGACTTGATCCGGTTAATTCCAAGATATTACAGGATGTTGT
>JAIIAN010000106.1 GCA_022717655.1 Bacillota bacterium
TGCGAAAAGAACTATATTTCGTTTGATCTGTATGGCTTTGGCTGGGATGAAAAAGAGCGGCCAAGCTACAGGGGTATGGTGGAAGACAAGCTGGCAACGCTTTCCAGGTATAAATTCTCCATCTGCTTTGAAAACATGAAAAGTAAAGGCGGATACATCACCGAAAAAATATTCGATTGCTTTTTTGCCGGGTGCATTCCTGTGTATTACGGGTCTGATGTCATTCTGGATTATGTACCGGAAGGTACATTTGTTGATTACAGAAAGTTTCGTGATACGGACGAACTGAATGCTTACCTGCAGAATATGCGGCAGGATGAGTACGAACAAATGCAGGAGCGAATAAAGGCGTATCTTGCGGGTGACCTGTATAAAACAAATTTTTCGGTGGAAGCTTATGTAGACAGAATGGTAAACGCAATTACAAGGTGGTAAGGCGGATGAAGAAAAAAAAGGTTTCAATAAATATTATGTACAATGTTGTGAACCAAGCTGTTGCTCTCATTGTGCCGCTTGTCCTTTCTCCTTATGTTGCGCGGGTGCTGTCGCCAGAATTGATTGGGGATTATTCCTATGTATTGGCAAACAGCTCGTATTTCGTGCTGGTAGAAAGCCTTGGCTTTTCCCTGTATGGAATGTTGCAGGTTGCAGAAAACCGGGACGACAAGGTGTATGTTAGTGCACTACTGAAAGAGATCATGGCGGCAAAACTGGTGCTTATGGCGGGATGCATCTTTGTTTACATGGCACTGTTCTTGAAGGCTTCTAACTCCAATAAAACACTAGCGCTGATCATGGTGCTGAATATTGTTTCCATGGGAATCGATTCCACCTGGTTCCTGATGGGAATGGAGGATTTTAAAACCACAACCCTTAGAAATATTGCCGTGCGGATTGCAAATGTGCTACTGGTGCTCTTTCTGGTAAAATCTGAGAAAGATTTTCTGCTTTACGCGCTGATTATGCAGTTGTCAAATGTAATCAGTTATATTGTCGTGATCCCGACGCTGAATAAATATATCGTACCGGCCCAAATGTCAGTCCGACATGCTGTTGAACATGCCAGAAAATCAATTGTTTATGTAATACCGGGCTTGATCAATACTATTTTCTCGTCCGCAGATAAAACTGTTCTGGGGGCTCTTGCAGACAGCTACGAGGTTGGCGTATATGAACAGGCTTCCAAGATATGCACCCTGTGCGGAACAGTAATAAACTCGGTCAGTAACGTGCTATTGCCGCGAATTACCTATTTGAACAAGAATAAAAGTGTAGATGAAGCAAAAACATTGCTATTCAAAACACTGCAAGGGGCAACCATCGTTTCCATTGCCGTGGCGGCAGGGATTATTTGTGTTGCAGAGGAGTTTGTACCTTTTTTCTTTGGAAAAGGGTACGAAAAAAGCGTGGTTCTGTTAAAAATATTGTCGGTCAATGTGTATATGACAATTCTGTCCACTTATATCGGGCAACAATGTCTGATTTCGGTTGGCAGGCAGCGAGAATATAATATTGCAATTAGCTTTGGCGCAGGATTGAATCTGTTTCTGAATATTCTGTTGGTTAGAAAAATGCAGTCGGTCGGAGTCTCGTTTGCCTCGCTGGCTGCATCGATAATTATCTGTGTGTTCCTTTTGTATTTCAGCAGAAACCGTATCCGGTTCCGGGATCTTGTGTCCATGAGCTGGAAATCGGTTGCAGCCTCTGTGGTGATGTTCATTGCGACAAGCTGGGTGCATACAGGTTCCGTTGGGATAACACTGACTTGTAAGATCCTGATTGGTGCCATGGTCTATTTTGTGATGCTGCTGCTTTTGCGCGAAAGCTTTCTTATGGATATCTTAAAAGGAATAAAGCTCAGACGGTAAAACGCCCTGTCTGAATGCGAGGGAGAACTTAAAACATGATTTCCAAACTGAAATTTTATGCAAAACTTTTTCTGAAAAAGACCTACAGAAAAGAAATTTTTGACATGGTAAATACAGGCGTTACCCGAAAAAGCACATCCCGGAATCCCGGAAACACGAAGATAATGATCCTTAGAAGAGGAAACAAGGCGGTTGGCGTATTTTCCGATTATATTGTTTTTCTCGGGCAGATAGAAGAAGCAGTATCGATGGGCTATGTTCCTATCATAGACCGTCAGACGGTGAAAAACGATTTCTTTCCGGCAGACGACAGCGTTAACACCTGGGAGGTGTTCTTTGAACAGCCATTTAAAATGGAGCTGCAAGATATAACCGACACAATGGATGTTTACATCAATAACTTAAAACCATCGGTGTCGCCAATTTCAATTATGCACTGTGCGGATGGTGATATCCAGGAATACTGGAGAAAAATGGCACGGAAGTATATCCGATTGAACGATGCGATGAAGGAAATAGTAGAAACCAATTATGCAGCATTCATGAAGGGCCGAAGGGTTCTGGGCATCGCAATCCGTGAAGGCTATACAAAGCTAGGAGAGCAGGAAAGGGGCAAGGTTGCGGAGCATCCAATCCAAGCGGCAACGGTGGAAATGCTTGAACTGGCAAAGAAGTATTCAAAAGAATGGGATTGCCCGTATGTTTACATTACCTGCCAGACGGCAGATACGGTGGAACAGTTTCAAAAAGAATTTGGTGAAAAGGCGTTATTCTACCCCAAAGCGAGACCCGCTTACAAAGACTTGCTGGAGGGTACTGCCTTGAAGAACGTAGATAAGGCGGATGCAAAGCAGCATGAAATAAATTACGTTGCAGAAATGACTCTGCTGGCAAAATGTACTTCCATGATGTGCTCTGAAAACTCTGGGGCGGAGGGAGCTTTTATTATGAGCAAGGGCTTTGAGCACTTTTTGTGTGTTGATAAGGGAAGATACTAAATGCTTTGCAGATATGAGAGAGGATATACTATGAAATATGATCACGCGAGGAATCTGTGTATAGGGAGGCAAGGAACGGAATGATTACTGACAGCATGATCGCACAGGGCGATCAACTTGGTGCACAAATGTCTACGCTGGCCGAGATTATATATCTGGCCGAGGTCAATCAGCAGGAAATTGTTTTTTGGGACGAATTGAAAAATTTTCGCAGGGGATATCAGTTTCTGGATGTGTTTGAGTGCAATGGAATAAAGATTATCTCCGGTGATAATAAGGCGATTCGTGCAATAGCATCTCGGATAAAGCGTATCAATACAGGCAACTGGAAAGGAAATATGAAAAAAGCATATTTCTCACGGTTCGATCGCTATAAAGACCGCCTCTTGTATGAACTGATCCGATGCGCTCATAAGGATTTTGAAAGAAAGAAGAATCTGTGCGGAGGAAAACACTGCGACGCTTCTCTTCTGAACCTGAACCATGGCAAATCATATGACATTGTTGACGGTTTTGGCACTTACCAAGATTGGAAAATATCAGGTGACCGAGTAAAGGATGTATTTACCTTTAAAAAGAGTATTGCGGAAGAAGGGAACAGGCTGTTCCAAAATCTGAATTTGAAAGGGAAGAAGCCGGTCTCGGTGCATTTTCGGATGGCAGATTATCTTGTTCTGGCTTCTTTGAATCTTTCGCTGGGTTATTACCAGAAAGCTCTGCAGTATTTTGATGATAGCGAAACAGTATACATCGTGTTTTCGGATGAAATCAATAAGGTAAAGAACATTTTCTCGGGGGGGGGGGCTCGATAATAAGGATGTAATCTATATGGATGGCAACAACAGCGCAGCAATGGATATGTATCTTATGACAAAATGCTCTGGAGGAAACATTATAGCAAACTCGACATTTTCCTTTTGGGGAGCATACCTGAATAAATCTCCCGACAAAAAGGTAATATGCCCCAAAAATTTCGTTGGCGAAAATACAAGTGTGAATTATATCAATGGCAATTATTACCCGGAAAACTGGATTGCTCTATGATGTTACAAGATTTGAAAGGGTGAATAAAATGAAAGTAGTATTGTTAGCAGGCGGCTTTGGAACTCGCATTTCAGAAGAATCACAGTTCAAACCGAAGCCGATGGTTGAGATTGGTGGGCAGCCTATCCTATGGCACATTATGAAGGAATATTCCTATTATGGCTTCAACGAGTTTGTGATTTGTGCAGGCTACAAGCAGCACATCATCAAAGAGTGGTTTGCAAATTATTTTCTGCATAACAGTGATGTTACCTTTGATTTTACGACTGGCCAGAATGACATGATCATTCATCAGCAGCACTGTGAACCGTGGAAGGTCACAGTTGTGGATACCGGCCTGAACACCATGACAGGCGGGCGAATCAAGCGCATTCAGCCGTATATTGGTAATGAGCCTTTTATGATGACCTACGGCGATGGTGTCTGTGATGTGGACATTGATAAGCTTGTGGAATTTCATAAACAGCATGGCAAAATTGCAACATTGACTGCTGTGATGTTGGAACAGCAGAAGGGCATTCTGGACATTGGTGGAGATAATGCGGTCAAATCCTTCCGGGAAAAGAGCCAGATGGATGAGGCTCCTATCAATGCCGGGTATATGGTGCTGGAGCCGCAAATCTTTGATTACATTGAGGGTGACCAGACCGTTTTCGAGCGTGAGCCACTGGAAAAGCTGGCCAAGGAGGGGCAGCTGATGTCTTATATGCATAAAGGCTTCTGGCAGTGCATGGACAATATACGTGAAAAAGAAATGTTGGAAAAACTTCTGGCTGCAGGTCAGGCACCGTGGAAGAAATGGGAGGGTTAAAAATGCAAGGCAGGTTTGATCCGGAATTTTATAAAGGCAAACGCGTCTTTGTTACAGGCCATACAGGCTTCAAAGGCTCTTGGCTCTGCAAAATTCTCGCCAATGCAGGGGCAGAGGTCACGGGTTACTCTTTGGATCCGCCTACGAATCCTTCACTGTTTGAGATTGCAGAAATCGAGAAAGAAATCCATTCTGTAATTGGGGATATCCGCGATTTTGACGCACTGAAGGCTGCTTTTGATGAAGCGCAGCCGGAAATCGTTTTGCATCTGGCGGCACAGCCTATCGTGCGCGACAGTTATAAGGACCCGCATTATACATACGAAACCAATGTGATGGGAACGGTCAATCTTCTGGAATGCGTTCGACAGTCCAGCTGCGTGAAAAGTGTTCTGAATGTCACCACAGATAAGGTTTACCACAACAACGAGTGGGTCTGGGGCTATCGGGAGAACGAACCTCTTGATGGGTTTGACCCCTATTCGAATAGTAAGAGCTGCTCAGAGCTGGTGACCCATAGCTACAAAAACAGCTTTTTTAAAGACGGTACGGTGGCGGTCTCGACGGCACGGGCTGGTAATGTGATCGGTGGCGGTGACTTTGCCAATGACCGAATCATCCCAGACTGTGTCCGTGCAATGGCAGCTAAGCAGGCGATTGGTGTCCGCAATCCGTATTCCACCCGACCGTATCAGCATGTGCTGGAGCCTTTGGCGGTTTACCTGATGATTGCCCAGAAGCAGTATGAAGACCCGAAATATCAGGGGTATTACAATGTTGGCCCTGACGATTGCGACTGCGTAACTACTGGAGAACTGGTAGATATGTTCTGCAAATACTGGGGACTGGATGCCAAGTGGGAGAACCATGCCGAGGCAAATGCACCGCACGAAGCAAACTTCCTAAAGTTGGATTGCAGCAAAGTCAAGGCAGTATTTGGCTGGAAACCTCGCTGGCATATCGAAGAGTGCATGGATATGACCTGCCGATTTAGCAAAGTATGGCTGAAGGGCGGAGATGTTGCGGCAGAGATGGACAAAGAAATCAAAGAGTTTATGGAGGAGTAAAACGATGGCTATTTGGAAAAACGAGGCAGAAGCCCGCGAGCAGATCAAGACAATGGTAGCAGAGTACTACCACGACTTTAAGGAGAAAAAGACACCTTATCAGGAGGGTGACCGTATCACCTATGCAGCACGTGTGTTTGATGAGAAGGAAATGTGTGCGCTGACCGATGCAACGCTGGATTTCTGGCTGACGACTGGTCGCTTTGCAGATCAGTTTGAAAAAGAGTTTGCACAGTGGATTGGAGTTAAGTATGCGCATCTGGTAAACAGCGGCTCTTCTGCAAACCTGATTGCCTTTATGACTTTGACTGCCCCTGAGCTGGGCGACCGCCAAATCAAGAAGGGCGATGAAATTATCACCGTTGCCTGCGGTTTCCCCACCACCGTGACCCCGGCCATCCAGTATGGCGCAGTGCCTGTGTTTGTGGACGTGACGGTTCCGCAGTACAACATTGATGTTACTAAACTGGAAGCAGCCCTTTCTCCCAAGACCAAGGCGGTCATGATTGCACATACACTGGGCAATCCGTTTGACCTGTCCGCAGTCAAGGCATTCTGCGATGCACATAATCTGTGGTTGGTCGAGGATAACTGCGATGCACTGGGTACCCAGTATACCATTAACGGTGAAACTCGCTTTACTGGCACTTGGGGCGATATTGGCACTTCTAGCTTCTATCCGCCGCACCATATGACCATGGGCGAGGGTGGCTGTGTTTATACCAATAATCCGAAGCTGAACCGTCTGATTCTGTCCTACCGTGACTGGGGTCGTGACTGTATCTGCCCGTCCGGTCAGGATAACTTCTGCGGCCATCGTTTTGACGGCCAGTTTGGTGAACTGCCCAAGGGCTATGATCATAAATATGTTTACAGCCATTTTGGTTATAACCTGAAGGTTACGGATATGCAGGCTGCAATCGGCTGTGAGCAGTTGAAGAAGTTCCCGTCCTTTATTGAGCGCCGCCGTCATAACTGGGACCGTCTGCGTGCGGCACTGGAGCCTGCTGCAGATAAACTGATCCTGCCGGAACCCGCAGCAAATAGCCGCCCGTCTTGGTTCGGATTCCTGATTTCTGTCAAGCCGGAGAGTGGTCTGAACCGCAACGATGTGACCCGCTATGTAGAGAGTCATAATGTGCAGACTCGCCTGCTGTTCAGTGGTAATTTGATCAAGCACCCCTGTTTTGACCAGATGCG
The DNA here is from genome assembly GCA_022717655.1 of Bacillota bacterium. GTDB lineage: Bacteria > Bacillota > Clostridia > Lachnospirales > Lachnospiraceae > Blautia. The sequence goes on from JAIIAN010000106.1 coordinate 6,989, forward strand.
CGGTACGGATGCCTACCGTGTTGTCGGTAATCTGATGAACACTGACTTTATTATGAACAACACCTTCTGGGTTGGTGTTTACCCCGGCATGACCGATGAAATGATCGACTACATGGCAAAGGCCATTATTGAGGCTGTGAAAGAAAAATGAGAAGAGCAATTATTACAGGTGCTAATGGTTTTGTAGGAAGGCATTTGGTAAAGGAATTATCAAAACAGGGCTACGAAATATGGTCTGTGATAAGAAATCCAGATGAAGATATCTCTTGTATAAAGAAACTCAATCCTAATATTGTTTACTGCGACCTTAAAAATATTGATAAATTAGATGAAATCATTCTGGAAAGAGGGTTTGACTGCTTTTATCACCTTGCATGGGCAGGTTCTTCTGGTGAAGGCAGAAAAAACTATTCGCTTCAATTGAATAATGCTAATGCTTGTGTAGAAGCAGCAAATGTTGCTTCAAAACTTGGGTGTAAGCGATTTGTTGGTGCTGGAAGCGTTACTGAATTGATGTATGGAGAGTATCTTAGACAAGATGGCTCCAAACCAGAAATGATCACTTGCTATGCTATTGGTAAGATGGCTGCAGAATACATGGCGAAGTGTGTTTGTGTGGAAAATGAAATTGACTTTTTATGGGCATACATTTCTAACTTTTATGGAAAAGAAGACCCAACACAAAACTTTATTAACTTTCTAATTAGTAGCTATTCCTCGGGTAAGGTTCCTGTGCTGACTAGCGGGGAACAGAAAGCGGATTTTATGTATGTTTCTGACGTTGCAAGGGCATTGGTTTCAATGGGGGAAAAAGGAAAGGCCGATTCAACTTACTATATAGGATTCGGTGCACCGCGGCCACTTAAAGAATTCGTGAGAGAAGTTAGAGATATTGTAAATCCGAATATAGAAACTGGAATGGGCAGAAAAAAGTTTCGAGGAATGGATATTGATTTTGATTTGATTGATCTTGAAAAACTGAAAAGAGATACAGGCTTCATGCCAAAGATTGAATTCAAGAAAGGAATTGAGACTATGTTAAAAAACAGAGGAAGTCTGGAAGAATAAAGTGTCTGTGAAGGGTTTGAGAATCAAAGATGTTTGGTGCGGTAGAAACTGTTGCTAAGATGTCAAAGTGGTAAAGGACAACTTCAAAAAGATGCTTGAGGAGGCGTATATAAGGCTGATTTATTTGCTGATTTGTGATACACTGGGGCTATGGGAAACCGTAGCTCCCTACGCTGCTCGAAACTTTGCACACCTCTCCGTGGTGAGCAGCAGGCAACGCTGATATAAGCGGCTAAGATGTGGAGAGAATACTATGTAACAGAAACAAACTAATTGAGGGGGAATAAACATGGCGAATGATTCAATGAAGAAAGAGTTAGTTACGCATAAGGTTTATTCGGCGTGGCAGTTTATTGCATATACAGAAAAAAATATTGACACCGTGCAGTATTGCGCAGATACAATTAATAATATCATTGGTAAAATGACAATGAAAACTGTGCGTTTGCAACAGGATATTTCTGCTGATTTTGTTGATGATGTTACTGAAGATGGGAAAAAAGTAAAACGATTGTCAGTTACAACAGAGAATTCTCCAGTATATGAAGTAAGAGTTGCGGGAGAAAAAGTTAATCCATGGTTTTTGTTTGACAAATTGTTGCGCGATTTTTTTCAATATACTATGAATGCGTTTGACTCTATGAGTCAGATCATTAATGCTGGATTGCTGGCTAATAAGGGGAAGAAGGTCGACTCTGTTGATATTCAGAAAATGATTACAACTTTTAATCAGCAAACATATAGTACAGCTTTCCCTAAAATGCAAATGTGGCTAAATAAAATAGCACAATCGCAAGAATTCCAGTATATTGAAGCGATAAATAATAGAACTAAACACACAGGAGATATCGCAAATAAACTCTCAATGGGTATCTTGGGAAACTCCAATACTACTGAAATTGGTCCCTTCTTTCGTAAAGATGTGCAGCATGACAAGATAGAATTATCCGATCAGCTCCAAGCAACATTAGACTTTTTGAATAATTCATGGAATGAATTTTTGACTGTGTTTCAAGAAGAGTATGTAAAAGATACTTATACTGAAAATCGAAAGCATTCTATTTCGGGTGTTTATCAGCATAAATTAAAAGATGAACCAGATCAAGATTTAGCTTACGCGTACATTTCGGCAGATACTACTTTTGATGCTATGCCAGAAGAACTGTACATTCTGCTAGTAAGTGAAATTGAGAATAAAGTGTATGCTCATGAGTGCCCATTTGATACAATTCTTGTTACAGGAACGAGCAATACGGATGTGTTAGGAAGATATTGTGCAGAGGATGTAATAGGTGATGACTGCCTTTTACATTATCGTAAGTATGTAAAAGATAAAACGGTTACTGGCGTTGCGTGTGTGTTTTATATGCACCAGGAGAATACTGTATTCTATCATAAAAATCCATATTTTAATGTCGAGACCGTATCAGATGATGGAGCTTTTCGCGCACGCACATCATTACCTTTTTAATAGCTAAAGAATATATAAAAGGAAAGAGGTTATCACCTATACCCAGAACAAAAGGCAGCAAAAACCGTCCCGATACTACCCATATCGACTACGCATCCCAAATCGCGGAGAAGCAGGAATCTATCACTTCTCTGACTGCGGAGATTTCATCCATCACCGCCAACATTGACACTTTGAAGGCTGACCTGAAAGAGAAGAAGACTGCTCTGAAGAAGGTCGAAAAAAAGTGGCATCCTTGGAATCGAAGAAGGCAAAGGCAGATGCTAAGGCCGCTGAAGAAGCAAAGAAGACCGAAGCAGAGGCAGTGCTGAAGAAGCTGTTAGCATCCGGTATGACGGCAGATGAGATTCTCGAAAAGCTGAAATAATCTTTTTAATCCTCAAACCGTGTGGGTGTGGTTACAAAATCTCATCCATGCGGTTTTATAATAGGACAATTGTTTTATATCGAACAATAATATACCTGTTTTTTATTCCATAGTCCAAAATTACAGCCGGTGAAATTTCAGCAAAAGAACAGCATGGGGGGCACAGGCAAAGTAGGGACTGAGCAAATAAACAGCAATGAACATCACAGATAAGAAGTAATCGAATCCGTCAGCACATTAAAACACCTTCAATCACTTCAAAAGTAACCTTCAAAAATCAGAGGAAACCCATCACTCAATTCCGTCCATCAATACACCAATCAAAGCACTATACAACCTTATCATCACCCGCCCTGAGGAGCGCATCTGGGCAGGGCGAACGCCCCGGGCCCCGGGCGCTCCGAAAATCAAGCATGACAAGATGAAACAATTTTACATGATTGACATGGGACGAAAAATGTGGTAATATCGTCTTATCAAAAAAGTGCGAATCCCTCTCGCTCACG
>JAIIAN010000456.1 GCA_022717655.1 Bacillota bacterium
ATCTGAAGCCGTGGCAGATACATTCATTCTTAGGGCAGCTGCAGTTTGTTGACAGCTTGGAGACGATGGACAATCGGTTGGAGGTTGTGCAGGGTCTTAAGGCTGTCAACGCTCTGCTTCAAGAAGATGCTGAGACGGGGCGCATAGTGAGCTTCCACGAGTATCTGTGTATGGAGCAGAGGTATCAGCGGTACTTGACGAGCCGTGACGAGGACCAGATAGACATTCTCGCCTCGTTCCTATACCGTAAAGCCGACGGCTCGCGCCCTGCGGACCTGACGCTGACTGCTGCGGAGAGGGTGGGTGTGCTGGCGTGGTTCGGGCACGTGAAGTATGTCATGTCCTACGCTTTCCCTCACCTGTTCAGGAAGTCAAAAGGCGACGAGGACACGTCGGACCTCTCGGTGATAGAGAGCATCAACGTACAGCTGCGTGCTCTGACCGACGGCGACGTGACGAAGGAGGCTGCTGTGGAGGCTATAGACTGCTGGCGCGCCCTGACCGAACTCGACGCTAAGGCCAAGCTGGCAGAAGAGCTACGGCGCAAATACCCCAACACTTAACACTCAACACTTAACATTCAACATTACACTCTATGAAAGACCTCTTTCCTGCTCTCGAATACTTCACTCAGCTGGCTGCTGACAACCGCCTCGCTTCTGAGCAAGGCTTCTATCCGTGCCTCTGCTCCGGCCCTGACTCCATCGATGGCGTTATGCAGGGCTTCAAGAAGCATCGCAACTTCATCATGGTTGACGACACGACCTCGCAGCAGACCTTCAGCAATGGGGTCGGCTTCTTCCGTCGTGACGTTTACACGGTGTTCATACTCGCCGGCTATCGTGCTGATGACATGACAGACCGCGAAACTAAACTCAATATGTGCCGCACTCTGTTCCGGCAGTTCCACTCGCGACTGCTTCACGATCGAGAAGAACTCGGCGATGAGCGCCTTACGTTCCTCGACCTGCACAACGTCTACTCTAACGAGTTGCCTCGATATTCATACAACGGCGTGACGGGGCTGTACTTCATGATACGCAACGAGCAACCTATTGATATCAGTTATGACAGAGCGGAGTGGGTTAAATAACATGTCAGAGGCCGAGCACTCCAGATGGGTGCAGGGGTGGAGCGACTTTATGGTGAAGATGTGGCAGGAGAAGATGCTGCAATTCGCTCCACCGGTGTACGATACGGGGGCTCTCTCGCGTTCGGTGCAGGGCGTGGTGCATCCGGGTCCGGTGACTACCATTGAGCACCGTTTCTTAGAATACGGCATCTACGTGGCTCGCGGCGTTGGCAACGGCTACAGCCGTGGCAACGGTGGCGACTTGAAGTTTCTGAAGGACTGGAAGACGAACCCTCACCACAGGCAGAAACGTGACTGGTTCAGTAAAAAATATATGTACTCCTTACACCGCCTGAATGAGTTCGAGGCTGCCTATTACGGGCAGACTTATCAGGGACTGGTGTCGTCGTTCTTGTGGCAGATGTTCGAGGGCGGGCAGAATACGATTGACAGGAGTGTTTCGCAATTATAAAAAATATGGCTGTCAATACAGATAATATTACTCAGTTCTTAGAGGGCATCCGCGACGAGCGTCGCACTCATGCCAATACGGCTCAGCGCATAGGCAATGCGCTGCTGATGCTGCTG
>JAIIAN010000457.1 GCA_022717655.1 Bacillota bacterium
ACCTGAAGTGCATCGTGCGCGACAAAATCGGCTCCTTCCGCGAGCGCGAAGAGATGGAGCGCTGGCTGAACGACTGGGTAATGAACTACGTGGACGGTGACCCGGCTAACTCCTCCCAGGAGACCAAGTCCCGTAAGCCGCTGGCGGCTGCGGAAGTGCAGGTGCAGGAAATCGAAGACAACCCGGGCTACTACGCCGCGAAGTTCTTCCTGCGTCCACACTACCAGCTGGAGGGGCTGACCGTTTCCCTGCGTCTGGTGTCTAAACTGCCGTCGCTGAAGACGAAGGACGCGTGATGACGATTGCCGGCCCATTGGGCCGGCAAAGTAAACTACATTGGCATAATTCATATAGAAAACCATCGACATTCATTAACTTCAGGAGGAATTAATATTGGGAACGAATTCACCAAAAGAAATTGCAGATGGCATGTTGAAGATTTTTGATACGCGTAAACAGAGTGGCCCAGAAATTTTTGCTCGCAGCGCGGTCGATGGTTTTATGTCAATCCCAGAAGACTTATGGATGTTAACCAAAGATTTTCTGGATACAGACCATCGGTGGCGAAATGAAACAGACAAAATTAGGTTATTAACGCTAATCAAAAAAGGGCTTACATCAGAAGATGTGCGTCGGTTAATCAACACAGTGGTAAAACGTTATCTGTCTGGTTTATCTGAAGAGCAATCTAAGGAACTCCTCCTAAAAGTAGGTGGGTCGCAAGTAGGTGGTATAGCCTTTAAAATGGTTTTCGTGAATGAATTGATTACGCTATTCGTTTCAAAAATTGTTCCGCGATTTCTTGTTTCTGCAGGACTTACTGGTGTGTTAAGTGTAGGGGCTTCAATTTCTCGCTCCGTTTATACTTCATACGATCTGTTAAAATTAAATAAAAATGTTTACTATGAGTTGCGTGGTGCGGGTGATTTAGATTTATTATATTTTCTCGTTGAAGATAATGTTAAGCCATTTATTGAAGCTATAAATTTCCAACAGAGTCATGGTGCTATAGATAAAGAGATTTTTAGCCGATTTTTAGCAGGAGTTACTCGTGTTTGAAAGAGCATCAAAGTACGTTATAGTCTATCTCATGCTTATTGTTTCATTTATGCTTTTCTTCTCAACTCTTGGCTATTATATTTTTGTTTTTGATTGGTCGGTGACTACCTTAGAAATAACGATAAATGCAGCTCTATTAATCATTCTTTTAGTTGCATCTATCGCTATTTACTATTTTGCGGAAAAATTAAAGTCAAGACTTTGATTTACGTAAAAACTTTAGCGAGAAGTAAAGTGCCAAAAGGATGACCAGCAGGAAAACTAATTTCCCAAAAAGTAAGCCTGCAGAAGTTGTAGTGATTTTTTCTAATGAAAATACATACCAGGCTGATTGAAAAAGATCTGAAGTTGTGAAAACTGCGATAATCAAAAGTACAATGGTAAGTATTAATAACAATGTTTTCTTCATGTTATGTTGCCTTGAATGAATGATAGACGATTGAAAATATTCTAGATGATACAGTGAATGATTGTCTAGCGCTTAGTTACCATGAAGTGTGACTAACAAAATTTAGGGTGGTTGCAATTGCAGGCACTCTGAAGAGTCTGTACGAAGTTCGAATTCGTCAGACTAGAGGCAGAGGTAAAATATGGA
>JAIIAN010000458.1 GCA_022717655.1 Bacillota bacterium
ATTCCAATCAGTTCTGTCAGCCAGCAGATTGACAAGATTGCATTTGAAGCCGTTGAGTTATTAATCTCACAAATTCAGGCGCAAAAAGAAAGACCGGCTTTTTGCGAGCCAGTCCATAAAATTATTTCTCCTGTCTTAATTCCAAGAGAAACCACAGAGAAAAATTAATTCTCTTCTCTCTCTTTTAAATCCAAGGCAATTCCCTCCAGAAACGGAACCAGGTAATTTCCGTTTCTGGTTAAAAACCATTTCGGATTCAATTCTTCATACTTAAAGTGTTTTCGTCCTCCATTTTGTCCACGATTCCAAAATTTTAACATTTCCTCATATCTCATATAATAAATTTCGTCTCTATGACTGAAATACAGAATCAAAAATGCAATTCCATCCTGTTTTTCAAAATCTCCCATAAATCGCACCTGATGTTCGTGAATATTCTGTAAGGGAAAATTATCGGTATGACATTCTTTTGCATCAAAGCAGACCGGAATCCCCTGCACTACACCAATATAATCGACTGTACTTTTCTGGTCAAAGTAGGCAAGTGTAATATGACGACTTTCTTTTTCAATCCGAACCGGAGTAATCGGAGTCGGCACTTTTTGAATTAAAGCCAGATTTCTTTCACGATACTGTTCACAGGTTTGATTAATAAATTCTTCTAACGCAGAACCTCGCAGTCCCCTTGAATTCCAAGTTGCCAATTTTTCTCCTCCACTCTTATTTTATCAGCTTTGGAGATGGGAAATAGCGCACTACTGCTTTCCCAAGGATTTTATCTTTTTCTACAAAGGAGTTAATCCAGTATCTGGAATCTCTGGAATGATTTCGATTATCTCCAAGCATAAAGTAACTTCCTTCCGGCACTTCATAAGGTCCAAAATCACCTACCGGTGTCTCCGCAACAAAGCTGTCATCTAATGGTTCTTCGGAATCATTAATGTAAACTTTACCATCTTTAATGGTTACGGTTTCTCCTGGAAGTCCGATGACTCGTTTAATAAAAAGCTGACTTTCATCATCTGGGAATTTAAAAATCACAATATCAAAACGTTCTGGGTCTTTTGTTACATAAGCCAGACGGTTTCCAAAAATTCTGTCTCCGGTCATAATCGTTTTTTCCATAGATTCTGATGGAATTCTTGCGTTAATCAAGAAAACATTATTGATAATAAAAACAATTACCACTACGAACACAATCATTTTTACATATTCCCAAAGTTCTTCCATCATAGAAGGACCTTCATATTTTTTGCTCATCTAATCTCTCCTTCTGCTGTTTTTACTTCTTTTGTAATAATCTGTTTTAATGCCTTTGGAACCGGCGCTGTAATTTCCATATCAGAAAGATTTGCCAGCTCACCCTCTAACTGTGGCAGTACTAATTTCCAGGAATGAAGCAGCTGGCTTTTCACTTTATACTGTGTATGATATTTTTTATTCACCCGCATATCTCCATACTTTGCATCACCTACAATCGGATGCCCGATACTTGCCAGATGCGCACGAATCTGATGAGAACGTCCGGTAAGCAGTTCCACCTTTAAAAGAGTCAGCCGGTTTTCTTTTGAACATCCAATCGGAGTGTATTTCGTTTCAATCAAAACTGTATCTTTCTGTGGCTGTCTGGTAATCGTTACTTTATTCGAAG
>JAIIAN010000459.1 GCA_022717655.1 Bacillota bacterium
AATCAAGATCCACGCATAAGGTTGTCGCGATGCCCAAGAGAAATCAAACCCAAAAATATTATTTACGGCACCTAATCGAGAGTGAAAAATCAGTGACCATATCAAAGAACCAGCTGATACAGAGATAAGACCTGGAATATATAGAACCGCTTGAAAAAGTCCTTTCAGCTTCACTTTTTTATGTTGCAGTGCCGCTGCAATCATCAAAGGAATAATGATCTGTAGTGGTACCATGATCAAAACAAAAATAAAGGTATTTTTCAAACCATTCCAAAATTGAGTATAGAAAGTGGACGAACTATCAAATAACAACGTCTTATAGTTGTTTAGGCCGACCCAAACAGGATCAGAAATCAAATTCCATTGAGTAAATGAAGCATAAATCCCATAGACTGTTGGAATGCATACAAAAATAATAAAGAGAACCATATGCGGTCCAATGAATGCAATTGAAGCCCAGTTAATGCTCTTTTTTTTCATTCCTTTCATTCCCTTCCAAAAATCAGAAAGGGGATAAAATTATCCCCTTTCAATTATTTAGCCACTTCCGCAATCTTATCTTCTACATATTGTTGCATCGTTGCTAAACCTTCATCCAAGTCTAATTCACTGTATGCAATATCTGTGCAATAGACGTCTAATGCCTCTAATACATAGGAGAAATAAACATAGTCAAAGATATAAAGTGTATCTTCTTCCTCTGATGTTGAAGTAAAGAAGGATTGAGGATATTGTTGATAATCATCACTTTCTAAAATGTCTTTACTAGCGACAATTTGTCCCGCTTTTGCCCATTCAATCGAATTCGTACGAACGAATTCTAAGAATTGCGCGATGACTTCTTCTTTCTCATCGGTTCTAGACTCACTCTTCAACATACCAAACATATGGGAAGCAGCCCGATTTGTTGCAATATCATCAGATGTTGAATAAATGTTTGTGACACCCCAATTCAGCCCTTCAACAGCATCATGCGCGGTTGAAGTCCAAGTACCATCTGTGGACAATAGAACATTTCCACCTTGGAACATCAGATAACCGTCTTCGCCATAAGGAGTCATTAACCCAGCATCGGTTAGTGCTTTAATTCTTTCCAATGCTTCTTTCATTTCCGGAGTATTAACGGTCGGATTGCCAGCCTCATCAGAAATAGCTCCTCCTAAATTACGGATCTGAGCCAAAATAACCCAGGAAAGTAAGGCATTGTTAACAACATAATCGCCTTCGTCCATTTTCCCTGCTAATGACATCATTTCATCAAAAGTAACAATATTATCGTCTAACCAAGAGGTAACATCATATTTCTCTAAAAGGTCCTGATTATAGTACATTGCACTCGCATGGATATCTAACGGAATTGTATACTGAGTGCCTCCAATTGTTCCTGCATTCCAAGCAGTATCTAAATAATTGCCTTTTTGTAGCTCTGGTTGATGCGAAACCAAAGGTTCAACCGTATCGAGAATATTCGAATTAACAAATTCCTCTACTTTGTAGGAATGCATTAATGTTAAATCAGGAATACCATTTTTAGAGCTAACGACTGTACTTAATTTTGTATACATATCAGATGTGATGACGTGATTAATTTTGTAATCTGATCCAGACTGTTCATTAAATTCATCTACAATCTTGTCCATATAAGCACCA
>JAIIAN010000107.1 GCA_022717655.1 Bacillota bacterium
GGAGTTTCGAAAGTATCGATTATCTCTGTCAATGCATGAGCATGCTTGTTTTGATGCGCTTGGAAGAGCCGACAAATATATTTGACAGAGTATCCAAGATATTTGGATAAAGAAAACCGATGGCTTTGACTGTTATCAGTCTATACCATCGGTTTTTGTAAGTCCAGTTAACCTCTGAACAGAAACATCTCATAAAGTTCCGAACTTTTTCTTTCGTTCCTGCTCCTTCATGAGATGTTTCTTATGTCTGGGGATGAATTGGCTTTCACGCCATTTCATCCCCGGATCACTATTTTTTCTTTCTTTGAGCTGTTTCTCTCTTACTCTTTCAAAACCGGTTTTTTTATTACAAAGAACTAGTTCTCAATTGTAAAATGATAACTCATCTGATAAGTATTCCAGCTCGTGTCCGGAACATTGATGTTCTGCACATCATAATCCGCATCAAAGGTAAAGCTGCCTGATCTCGTTGTCAAATCTGTTGCCTTATTATTTTCCAGACTTCCAATCGTAAATCGTGTCTTATTGCTGAGTTCCATGACATTGAGCATCTTTGCTTTGTTCGTCTCCCCTGCCGCTTTCAGGTAAAGTGCGATCTCATTCGAATTAAATGTGCCACTCTTATTTACCAGATGCAGATTTGTTGACTGTGTCACCTTCTGATCCACTGCAAATCCTGCCACCTCTGCTTTTACTTTTGTCCCGCCATTGTTATATACATAACAGGTCGGTGCCAGCAGTTCCGGTGTTCCGCTTGCTTTCTTGACTGCAACTACGCTTACTTTTGTAGGTACTTTCACGTCAATGATATTCTCATCGACCGGAATCGGGATCTGTACGGTATTATTGACTCCGTCTTTAACAAAGATCATCACCGCTTTCTTTCCGGCTGCTTTCGCTTTCAGCATGGTCGCTTCCGGTATCTTCACAATAACCTTGCCGGTATTTCCCTGTGTTACCGAATTTTCTTCCGCACCTGCAACATCTGCTTTAATGCTTCCTTCTGTAAGCCCGCCTTTTGCCAGCTCGTCCGCTATGAGTTCTTCCGCACGTTTTGCAGCCACATTCATCAGATTCTGGTTGTCTGTATCGGCTAAACCACCGATTGCCCAGTATGCTTTCGCAACACCATTTGCAGAATATTCCAGACGGTCGTTCCCCTGATTACTTGCCTGCAGCGGTGTCAGATGTGTTTTATCATTTACCGTCGGGTCTGCGATCGTCAGAGTAAATTCATATACTGCCGAGTTATCCGCTCCGCCTGCTGTATCCAGCAGTTTCACGGTTGTGTCTGCCGTTTTCTGAGTCGGTGCATTGACATCGACCAGTGATGTCGACCAATCCCCGTTTGCACATACCACATGTGCGATATACCAGTATTCCTCAGTGATTGCTACCGGTTTTGTTACTCCGTCTGCACCATGTGCTCCATTTTTTCCCGGATTATTTTTATCGATAGTCCAGTTGATCTCCCAATAGTTTCCTTCTTTAACCTGATCTGTGAACGCCTTGCTAAAGGTTCCATTCGCCACAAATTGGCTGTCTGTGTCTGTATAGCGTTTCCGCTGTTCATCGGTAAGATTTTTTGTGACATCGGCTTTCTTCATTCGCACTACATATCCATATGCAACTTCATGGTTGTTCTCTTTGTCATATACAAAGTGCATGATCTTCTTCTTTGCCATGGTTGCATTTTTATCCAGCACCGTGTTTGTCGGATATTCGATCCAGCTTTCTACTGTATGTGCTTTTGGATTCTTAAAGAAAATGGTTCCTTTTGTCTGGTTGTGTGCCACTTCCATATTCATTCCCGAACCATCGACATACTGCGTCTTATCCGCATTTGCCGGTGTTGTGAATGTAAGTATCACATCACCCATTTCATTCATCTGACCTGCTGTATAAGTGGTCTTTAAATGGATCTGTTTGGTTGTGGCTCCCTCTTTCTCTGCCAGAACCGTTCCGTCCACCAGCAGTGGATATGTATCATTTGTTCCTGTCTTATGTACAGACAGCGAACAGGTTCCATTTGTCTGCAGGCTTCCGATATGTCCCTTCCATGCTCCATTCAGAACAATCTGTGAACTGTGCAGTACTACTGTATCTGTTCGTCCAGCCGCCGCACTGCCTGTCGGCTTGCTGTCAAATCTCTTTGTGATAATGAACTTGGAATTGTTGAAATCCCTATCTGTGTCAGCTCCGATGGTTAAGGATGAAAATCCGGACAGGCTTTCGATGACGGCATTGGAGCCGGTCAGTGTCTTATCCTTCATTTCGAGCCTGAGCTCTGCTCTGGTTCCACCTACGTTATCCGCAAGTTCTCCGTTGTTATCCGTACCATATGCGGAAATGTTCTTGAGTCTAAACTCGTGTGCTGTATTGGTATTTGGAAGTTTTACCCAGACGTTTGTATTTTTTGTTACCTGCGCATTCTTACTTCCTCCATAAACAGAAGCATTGTTCGGCAGTTTGACGTCAACTTCTACGTCTGTACTTCCTTCTACTTTGGCATCCTCTCCGCCTCCGTAGACTTCTGTGCTGTTACAGGTTCCTCCTGTAAGTTTCAGCTGTGTGTCACCGTTTACGGTTCCCTCTGCTGTTTTTCCACCGCCAAAGACTTTGTCTACTGTTCCGCCGTAGATTGCCACACTGGCATTGCCTGTCTGGGCTTTCGTTCCGCCGCCGTAGATTGCGGTGAAGTGAGCGTTGCAGCCTGCTGTGACTGTCACTGTGGATTTCTGATGGATTGCTTTTGTTGTGCTTCCTCCGTAAACCGTCGGTTTCATTGTCTCATCGTTGTGTTTTAAGAATACAACGCCATCGCCAAAGGTCAGTGTTCCGCCATTTCCGGCAAATGTCATCTCATAGCTTGTGATGTCTCCTTTTGCGTTTTTGGCTTCCGTATTGGTTCCCTGGTCGTATTTCATTACGATATTCTGGAAAGTCACATTCACGCCTTCCGGGAGTTCCAGGTTCTGCACTCTCATACGTACGCGGTAGCGGTTTCCTGCCGCTCCGTCTTTGTCTGTTCTTGCTCCTGATTTGAAGGTCAGGCTTGCTACCTTCTCTGTTGTAACTTTCTTCAGTGCCTCCTGATCTTCTTTCGTGAAGTTTGTTTCCAGAATATTGGAAATCGTATACGATTCCTTTTTATCACTATTTTGGATTGCTTCAAATGCATCTTTATAGGTTGCAAAATAGCTTTTTCCATTTACCGCAGGGTCTACCTGGATTATACCATCTTTGGCAAGCTGCGTTACAATTACCTGTGTGCCATCCTTGGCACTTGTAAGGTACTGTTTTTTCTCTTTATGGTTTAGAGACTGTAAATCAAAATCTGTTGGATCTAAGATTCCGCTCTTTGATGCATCTGCAATTACTTCGCCAAAGTAATCGCTTCCCCAGCGGAGTTCACGCTCTACGAAATTAGCACTATAGCGTTTATCTTTACTTGTACCGCCTCCTGCTTTGATAATCAGTTTGTAACCATTGGATATATATTCTTTCGATACTCCGATAACACCTATATTTACTAATCTATTTCTATTCAAACCGCCTCCGTAGATGTTGCCTCCATATCCCTGACGCTGCATACCTTTATAGATGGTAGGAGCCTGCAGGTTACCATTTGCATCCACCTCACCATTTACAACAAAGGTTGCTGCAACAATATTACTTCTTCCATAGTCACCTGATGTCTGTACGGCATCCTGCCATAGCTCTCCTGTACCTCTTATTTCAAAACGGCTTGTTGTATTAGGTGACAAGAACTCTTCCGCTTTCTCTTCATATGGGCTATTATATGCTCTCGCACCAGTCATTGCGGAAAGATGTAACTTACCTTTTTTAGCAGTATCAACTACCATCTGGTTGTATCCTAAAATACTACCTATCGTGTTGTTCTCTGCATAGTCATCCATTGTACTGTATATTACATGCTCTGCAACGTTCGTGAAATTCCTGTCTCTGCTATAAGCTCTTGTTTTTTTCTGTGAAAACAGATATTTTAAGGTATCCAGCTTCTTCCCAGAAAAGCTTATCGCAGGGCTTACTTCATAATTTGGAAATGGCTCATCCGTAATAGCCTGGCTTTCCAAATAGCAGCGCTCCCAGAATAAGGTTCCTCCTGCTTCTGTCACGTTAAATTTTGCATTATCATAAGCCGCCATTCGGAATGTGATATACATATTCGGTATTTGATAGGTACCAGCGGAAAGATTCCAACCATTTCCCTTTTCTTCGTCCTTCGTATAATTAAATAAAACAGAACTGTTTTCGTCCATACCAGCAATCTGATTCTTTAATGTCTGCAACTGCAGTTCATCCCCGTTTGGCTGCTGCTTCAATGGTATGATGGTCACATCCGCTTCTCCCTCTCTGGTTCCGAAGTTCCTCCAGTCTGGATCGTTATCGAAGTTTCCGTTTTTATACTTTGACAGATAATACAGAGTGTCTGTTCTGTCCAGATTCGTAGTGTCAATTATCGTATTAATTTCGGCTATGATGCTCTCACTTACAACAAGGTATTTTCCTGGGAGATTGAGAACAATCTTCGCTCCCTCTTTACGCACGCTCATCTTCGTATTTGTATACTGACTACTTATTGCATTATTGGCATCCGCGAACTCAAGTACTATATCACCACTTGATTCTCCAGTATCATTTACTTTCAATTCAATCTTTTTGTTGCTACCATCTAATGTCACTTTCCCATCCAGTTTCAGTGGCTTTGTCCCAGCTGCATCTTTATAGATATTGATACTGTTGCTGTTCGCATCCGATATCAGCTTCCCGATATGCCCCGCTGTCGCTCCTGCAAATTTCAGTTCTCCATTCTTCAGGCTGACTATACCGGTTCTGGTATTATCCTTCTTCTCCGGGTTACTGTCCAGCTTGCCGTATACGGAAAGCGTATACTTTGTAGTTTGGCCGTTTCCTATTGTCAGCTCTGTGAAATCTTTAACATCCTGAAACGCTGCATTGGAATTGACTGTGATCGTTTTCCCTTGCTGCTTCGCATCTTCACTTCCTCCGTAAAGGCTTGCTTTCTTATCCTGTATCGTCACACCGCTGTTCACAGTAAGCGGGGTTCCATTTGCATAAATGTTATAAGCTTGCTTTCCTTTCAGTATCAGATCCTCTAATATAATTTCATCTCTTCCAAATAAACATAAGTTGTCTGATACTATTACCGTTGCCGCTGTTTTTAAAGGATTTCCCTCTTTATCCTTTTTGCTTGTCCAGACAATCTTCTTCGCTGTTTGTGCCTTGACACGTGATGATTTGTCATCCCTGATGTCTTTTAATGCCTTTATATCATCGGCATCAATTGTGTACCCCTCTTTAAAGATGCTGATTGTGTACTCCTCTACCCCCGGTTTTGCTTTTTCCTGTTCTGCAATGTAATCAATTGTCTCTGCCAGGTTCACTTTGATTTCCGGTTTTGTACCTGTTCCGACAAATACTGCTATCGTCTCATCATAGATACGGATTGTCCTGTTACGTGGCTTTTCTCTCATGGCCAAACTAAACGATGATTTTAACGGCTCACAGCTAACTTCTGTATCCGATGCTGCGTTTGGAAGATAAAATACTATGTCATTATCGGTTTCTGTTCCACTTTCATATGCTACATCTATCTTCCCTTTCTGACTCTTCATTGGGTTTGTACCCGTCAGTGTAAGAATGTACGGATTTTCTTTATTTGATGCATTCTTTCCATCCTTTTCAGCCGCACGTACCAGACGAAGCGTTGCATTTTTCTCTGCACCCTCCTTCATCTTCAGGGAACCCATCGTTTTGGTTCCTTCAGCATTTATCAGTTTAAAACTTGCACCCTCCGCCAGCAGTGTCTCTCCCTTGTAATTCTTCGATCCCTGTTCCGAATTCATCGTTGACGTAACGGTAATCGCTTTCTCGATTGTCAGTTTGTCGTAATCATAAATATTTTTTACGGTTAATGCATTATTCACCGTGATTTCTGCTGTCTTGTCGGCAGCTTTTGTCTGCTCAGCATCTCCGCCTCCACTCAGTGTGTCTGTGACCGTTGCCTCTTTTTCAACCGTAATGACTGCCTCCGCCGTATGGCTTCCTTCACCTTTATTTCCGCCATATACTGCTGTATACTTACCTGACTGGAAAGTCAGTATTGCTTTTTTGTCGCAGTTTGTTCCCTCTGCACCTCCATATACCGTCGGGACTCCTTCTGCATTGTTATCCCCGGCAAGGAACTTTACATTCTCTCCAAATGTCAGCTTTCCGCCATTATTTACAAACACGAGATCTTGTACGTCGTTGCCTTTTGCGTCTTTGATCTCACTGTGTGTACCCTCCGCATATTTTAAGACAATATTCTGGAAGGTCACCTCTACTCCGGCCGGGAGCTGCAGTGTCTGTACTTTCATACGGATGCGGTAGCGTGTTTCTGCTGCTCCATCCGGATTGTCCGCACCACGGTCTCCACTTTCAAAGACGAGTTTTACATTGGTGTTGTGAAATGCTTTTAATGCATCATTATCTTGCGACGTGAAATCTCGCTCTATCCGATTTCGGATGATATAGGTTCCGTCTACTGCATTAACCATATCGTCTTTTTTCAATGCGTCTTCATAAGTCTGGTAATACTTTTTGATTCCGTCCGGATGTACAACCTCTATCGGTTCTGTATCCAACTGCGTAGTCTTAATCTTTGTTCCATTTTCTGCACTTGTAAAATATAATCGTCCTGGTACTTCCGTTTTCTTTTCATCCGGATTTGCAACATAGAAATCCGTCGCATCTAACACACCTGCAGTTGTGCCCTTGGCAAAGAGCTCATTGTTCTTCAGTGCAAAACCATTTCCCTGACCGCTTATTTTATAACCATCTGATACAAAGGATTTAATATCGTTAATTGCAGCTAGGTTTGCATCCCGGTTTTTAGACGACTTATGTATGGTCGTATTGCCAGTGAGGACCACATTTTGAAAGTTTCCTCTTGATGTAGCGGCGACGAAGCTTTCACTAAAGTGATGGTAGTTTTTATTATCAAAATAAATCGGTCCTTCCATTTCAACGTTCGTTGCAGACGACAGATATAAACGGACTGGCTGTTCTTGCAAGCTAACCAGTTTTAACTTTTTTGCACTGCTTATTAGGGCAGGAGAAAAGTATGAGGTTTTATGTTTACTTGACCGAATAATTACAGTAGCAGTATCACTGTTTTGTAGCACGTAATAAAGCTGCTGGCCTTGGCCTCCCGCTCCTCCCACAAGCTCTACTGTACTATAATTAAGTGGGTAAATATATAATGAACTGGCCATTCTGTATTCAAGATGATTGTCAGGTTCTGAGGCAATTCCCGTAAGATTCTCCAGTTTTAAATAATTACCATTAAGAGTAATGAGTGCATTTTTATTAGTGTCTATATTATTTGACATATAGCCATAGAAGTAGATGTTTTTGAGTGCAACCTGCATACCGGGTGGGAAAGCCCAATAAAAACGTGGCTGAGCCGCATCGTTTGCATCAGGAGTCACTATAGGGTTCCCCTGCCCATCTATAGTCATGGAGCTTAAGGTGTTGTAATTTTTTATTTGTAATGACAGGCTTCCAAACTCTAAGTTGGCCTTAGGCACATTATTAATAAACTTCACTGTTACATCCGGGGTACCATTCACTCCTGTACCACGTCCAAACTTGCTCCAGTCGCCCCATTTGGCGGCCTCCCACTTATCAACCCCTAGTGTTCCACTTCCGTCAGGAGCCGGGGCCGACCCCGCTATACGCTGGCCCTCAAAACCTATCATATACTCGAGACTGTCTCTCGACTGCATTGGATAATATCCATAGACGTTTATAGTATGACCGACTCCTACGGGGAAATTTGGGGAAGTTGACCAAGTGATCTCGGTGGGCCCACCTATATTTCCTCGGTGATAGGGGCTATACTGGTTCACACCAATCGTGTTTATTGTTCCTAGAAGTTTATTAGATGAATCGTATACCTCCATCAAACTGCCATTTGGTTTATAGACCGCTCTAATTTCTCTTGCTACATACAGTGTTTCCTCTGTCTCCGGATTTTCAGCCTCAATCGTCACCTCATAGGTGCCTTCTTTTAATGCCGGATGCTCCGTTGTGTCTTCGGTTTCATCCTGAGCGCCAGTGCCCTCTTCGGCTGCCTCCGTTTCTCCGGCTTCGGTTTCATTATTATAAGCTGCAAGTTCTTCCGCTGTCATGACTCCTGACTCGAGGTTGCTTGCATCCTCTACTTTGATCTTCGCATCTGCCACCTTCTCGTCCGTGTCTGCCTTTCTCAGCTCCACTCCGTCCAGAAGGTTATAGTCTGTACTCCCGGCTTCCACTTCCAGTGCCGGGGCATAGAGGTAATAACCATCTACCACTTCTGCATCCACGAACACGGTACGCTTAAAGAGGATTGTTTCCCCTCTGCCGTCTGCTTCCTGTGTGGTCACTGCTGCATCGCCGTTCTCTGCTGCAGCTTCATCTGCCTGCGCTGACTGTTCCGCGGCAGCTTCCTGTGTGGTCACTGCTGCATCGCCGTTCTCTGCTGCGGCTTCATCTGCCTGCGCCGACTGTTCCGCGACAGCTTCCTGTGTGGCCACTGCTGCTTCGCCGTTCTCTGCTGCGGCTTCATCTGCCTGCGCTGACTGTTCCGCGGCAGCTTCTTTCCCCGCACTCTGTTCCCCTGTGCTCTGTGCAGCTGTCTCTCCTTCCTCTCCGGTTGTCTCCGCCCCCTTCGGGGTCAGGGTATAACCGACCTGATATTCTCCTATTATATTAATATCAAAGTCCCCGGTATCCTTTACCGCCAGTTCATACTTGCCGCTGTCGTAAGTAATACCCTCGGTCAGGTCATACTTCTCACTTCCCTGTGTCAGATGCAGATCCGGTGCATCGTACACGGAAGCGGTTTCCTTCGCTGCGACTCCTGCCATGGCTCCTGCCACCACAAGCAGACCCACCAGCGCATACAGTATCCTGCGGTTCTTTCGCTTCTTTTTCATCTTCTGCGTTTCTCCTTCCTTACTATTTTCTGTTCCCCGTACCTGCTGTACGGACCCTTATAAAATTCTTTTATTCGACACTAGTTTACCAAAGAAACACCCGTGCCGTCAATGGATTTTTTCACAGAAATTTCATTTTCTGACAGAATCTGCCGTATTTTAGACAGATTCCAAAAAAGAAAGTGGATATTTCTGTTTTTGTGGTACGCAAAAAAAGACACAGCAGGGAAATATCCTGCGGTGTCCGGTTAAAATAACAGGAAAAGTCATCATTTTTCGTTGCCTTTTATCCCCGGAAACGGAAATGGCAAAGCAAAACGGAAGAGAACAGCCTCAAATCCAGGCAAGCACATCAACAGATTGTCGGTTTTGTACACCGCCCCCTTGGTTTTATTTAGTTCCAGTGCTTTCTTGAATTATATACATTATTGACTGCTTCAATATAGCAAATGAAAGAGGCATGGTTGTAGTCGTTGGAAGTCAAATACTGATTTTTTATTCTCAGATACTGTTCTCTAACTAATGTCCATTTTCCTTTTTCTTTGACATACTTCGCTTTCTCTCTAATGTTTCTTGAATTAGGTGCTTGATTCCAGAAATATCTGTTTGGAAAACATCGCTTATCGTGAATAAGGCGATGATAGTTCCCGTCTGTATCCTCGCAAACAATACAAATATCCATTGAAAATTCTGTACTATTTCCCTGATTAAAGTGCCGCTTTTCCGTTGTTAAAGATGAGGTAGAATCTTGGCAGTCACTCCACCCATATTCTCTAAGAACAATATTGAAAGCCTTTCTGACGCATTCTTTGATTTCTTTGCAATCTTCCCAATCATCAATTCTTGTGATTTCAAGGTTGTAATCCAAATCAATCGGTCGGTTAGCATTTTGTAATATCAGATTTCTTGCACCACTGCCCACAAGGTAGAATGAAGCACCAATGTCATATTCTTCTTTAAGCGTATGGCAAAGGTCTTGCATTATTTCTCCACATAACGAACGCATACGGCTCAGAAACTGTTTGTCTTCTACATACTTATACATATTAACATTTCTCCTTTCTTCCCAAGCCGCCCATCTAGTCAAATGCTAAATCATTATAGTATATTCCGAAAGCACTTGTCTGTCAATAGATTAAATCTTATTTTACAGGGCAAACGCATAAAAATCCACCTAAAGGGTAGCAACTTCTTTAGATGGATTTTTTACAATTCAATTCTTTCGAAAATTAAATCTTCTATATATTCT
>JAIIAN010000460.1 GCA_022717655.1 Bacillota bacterium
GCAGGAAGATGTACAGACTGTGGAGAATGCAGCCGTGTATGCCCACAGGGGATTCCTCTGCATTTATTCAACCGTAAATTTATTAAAGATATTGATGAATTATACGGAGAATATCAGGCAGGAGAGGATACGGAATCAAGAGGACCTCTTACAAACTTTACATTTGAAGATGCAGAACCAAGTATTGTAACGGAAAGGGGATAATGTATGTATCAGATAGCAAAGAAAAATCTTCCGGCATTATTCCAGCGTATTGCCGAAGAACAGGAGTTATATCTTCCGGTAAAAGTCAGCAATCAGGTGAATTTTGCAGCCTGGGAGAAAGATGCAGAAGTGGATTTAGACACATTAAAGACCGTGAAGTCTCCAAAAGATGCTTTTTTTCCGCAGAGTGAAAATTTGTACACAGTACAAAAAGAAGGAAAGAAACTTTCCATTGAGCCAGAAGCATTAAAAGAACAGAAATTTGTCGTATTTGGCATGAAAGCTTGTGATGTACAGGGAGTAAAGGTATTAGACAATGTATTTTTAAGTGAACCGGTAGATACATTTTACTCTGCAAGAAGAGAGCATGGAACCATTGTGGCAATGGCCTGTCATGAGCCAGAAGAGTCTTGTTTTTGTAAGGCTTTTGGGATTGACTGTGCGAGTCCGGATGCAGATGTAGCGGTTTGGATGGTAGAAGAAGAATTATACTGGAAAGCATTGACTGAAAAAGGGGAAGCCTTAACGGACCTTGTAAAAGAATGCTTAACAGAAAGTTCTAAGGCAGAAGATGAGAAGATAGAAGCAGAAAAAACAGCAATTCATAAAATTGTAGAAAAACTTCCATATTCAAATTTATCATTAGAAGGATGGAATGGGGAAGCTTTAGAAGAAAGATTTAATTCTCCGATTTGGGAAACCTTATATAAACCATGTCTGGCATGTGGAACTTGTACCTTCGTATGTCCGACATGTCAGTGTTATGATATTAAGGACTACGATACAGGTCATGGTGTCCAGCGTTATCGCTGCTGGGATTCCTGTATGTATTCAGATTTTACGATGATGGCACACGGAAATAACCGTACCAGCCAGCTGCAGCGATTCCGTCAGAGATTTATGCATAAACTGGTTTATTATCCGGCAAATAATAATGGAATGTATTCCTGCGTGGGATGTGGACGTTGTGTAGAAAAATGTCCTTCTTCTTTAAATATCGTAAAAGTAATTAAGGCATTTGAAAAACAGGGAGGTGACAAGGAATGAGCGAATGTACCTGTCATAAAAATTATACATTAGATACCTTAATTCCAAAAGTTGGTATCATTACAGATATTCGTGAAGAAACTCCGGATGTAAAGACATTTCGCGTCAATGCGCCGGAAGGTGGAAAATTATTTGAACATATGCCGGGACAATGTGCGATGGTCTGTGCTCCAGGGGTGAGTGAGGGTATGTTCTCCATTACTTCTTCACCGACAAATAAAGAATATCAAGAATTTAGTATTAAACGTTGCGGAATGTTGACAGAGTATCTTCATAGTCTTCAAGTAGGAGATGAAATTACAGTACGTGGACCTTATGGAAATCATTTTCCGGTGGAAACAGAATTAAAAGGAAAGAATTTATTGTTTATTGCAGGTGGTATTGGAC
>JAIIAN010000461.1 GCA_022717655.1 Bacillota bacterium
GGTTGCCCAACAACACCTTGTTCCACAACATCTGCGCAGCTGTAGTCAGTTTGATTTCTTTAGTGAGTGCCATCTGAACAATTGCCATGGTCTTGAGAGCAGATGTCTTGAGCCCCATAAGGAAGATATGCGCCTTCTCTCGCAGAATCATGATGTTAAGCCATAGCATTTGTGCTTTGTCTGCTATGAGCTTAGCCTTAGAAATAGCCGTGTATGTAACAATAGCTGCAGTCAACACAACCAAAACTTTCCAGTAATCTCTCACAAAGTCAACGAGTGTTGAGAGTGCTCGAACACCGAGGTTAGCTGCAGATATACAATATCGTGCCGCAGGGTAGAGCTTTTGCCCCAACTCTATCGCGAGATCCTGGAATTTCTTTTGAGCCTTGTCGAGCTGTGCCCGCACACTTTCATTCTGAGTATTGAACTCGTTGATGACAGATGTTCCCTCAGCGTATGATTTAGTTGCAAGATCCTGAGCTGCCTTGATATCATCTAACTTGTCTGCGAGGACGGTGAGGACACCTGTCGCTCTGGATCCATCCATCTTCATTTCCTCGAACATTGGTGCGAGTTGTGCAAAGCCACCCTTGGAGCGCAGTGCTGCCAGGAACTGGAGGAGTGCCCCATTTGCATCCTCCTTCAATGTCTTTGAGAACTCCTTGACATTGAGTCCTGCAATCTTGGCAAACTTGGCTGAGTCCTGGAACATCTTGGCAAGAAGGTTCTGAACGGCAGTAGCAGCGGTCTCATCCTGCTGCATGTTCTGGTCGAGTACTGATGCGAGCCCCATAATCTGCGCCTGTGTGAATCCTGCCTGCTTGCCGACACCAGCCACACGGGCGGTGAAGTCAACGAGATAGCCTGCAGATGCAGAAGAATTCTGAGCCAGTTCATTGACTGCAGAACCTGTGGCCAACATGGCACCTCTCAAACCTTTTGTCTTATCCTCGCCAAACATAAGGGCGAGTTTACCGATTTGCGACACTGCTTCATCGCCAAGGTCATCGCCTAATGCGACATTGATTTTATCAGCACCATCAACGAATTCTTCGACGAGAGAAGTTGCCGTAATTCCCAATCGACCTGCATCACCAGCAAGTTGGTTGAGTTTCTCGCGAGCAGTTCGTGTATCCATTTTCTTGAAGTCCTCGTTCATACGCTCCACCTCATCTGCAGTCTGTCCTGTATATTTGCGGACATTGGTCATCTCCTCATCCATGGAGGCGAACTTCTCGACGCAGCTTTTCACTGTGAATGTCAATCCAGAAACGGCAGCTATTGCACCTAATATGACACCCTGCATGCGGTTGAACCAGTCAGCAGTCCTACCAATCCATGATTGTTGAGCCTGTCCTTCAGCACGAACAGCCTCCAACTCTGTTTTCAACTGCTTGGCCTGCATTTGCATCTGCTTGAATGCCTCAGATCCACGGTCAAGACCTCTCATCTCCTGGTTGAGAACCTTCATGGAATATTCCAAGTCACGGACTGACGAAGTCTTGAGATGCGCCAACGTATTATCGACGAGCTGCATCTGACGCTTGGTCTCCTTGATATCCACATTAGCCTTGTCTATCTCATTGTCATACTGCTGCATGAGTGTGACCACCTTCTGCTCAGATAGTC
>JAIIAN010000462.1 GCA_022717655.1 Bacillota bacterium
AGCTCCAATAGATGTTGTAACAACAGGCAACCCTAAAGACATCGCTTCTAGGTTTTTTGTTTTGATACCACTACCAAATGTCATAGGACACACAAAAGCTTTACATTTTTCAAGATACTCTTTAACGTCTGGTACTTGACCCGTAAATATTATATTTTCAGATGCCAGATTTTGTAGATTTTCTGAAACTCCACCTCCAATTACCAAGAATTTTACTGTAGGTTCACTCTTTAGAATATCTGGAAATATATCGCTAATAAAATGACGAACCGCATTTTCATTATGTGCAACACTCATGGCTCCTAAAAAGCCTATGACTTGTCCATCATTTCCCGTTTTTCTATATGCAAAAGTATCCGTATCTACTCCTATAGGGATAGCAAATGCTTTTTCTTCTCCTAGTTCTATATTGAAATCTTTTGCTTCTTGTGATGCAACAAATACCGTCTTTTCACATTCTCGTCCCATCTCCAATTCATATTTTTTCAAAAGTTCTATTTCTGTTTTTACAACATATTTTTTTATAGGATGAAATAGCATTATCCTTTGTAGAATAGATGGAACTGTATTTAAAAAAGCACCATATGGGTTAATTCCATTCAGGTCATTATCTAATTGCCGTTGATATCTAAGAGAAATACGATCATCAAGATCAGCAATTCTAAACGCATCAATGTCTTTAATATAGTCTGTACTTCGTACCATATCGCCAATGACAATATCTGGTTTTTCTTCTTGCACTAATTTATCAACAGCATCTTTAGCAGATTTACTCCAAAATAGAGAAACCTGCATTGGCTTTTTCTTTCCGATTAAAGAATTCATTGTAATATTCTTTAGCTTCTCTTTACTAGTCGCTTTTGGCAGTATTTCAAGACGATCAATAAAATCAGGCTTCAAATTGGGATCATCTCCACCTTCCAAGAATGCTGCAACTACTAACCGATACCCCAATTCTTCTGATAAAATGCGACAGTAATGATATAAAGAAGTTTTTCTTCCAGACAATGCTGGAAATGGAAGCCTTGGCATTACAAATAATATCGCCTGTTTTTTCTTTAAACTTTTCATTACTCTTCGTTTTCCTTTTTATTCTCCAAAAAAATAATCTTCAAGCATCAAACACCAACAATGATAAATTGGTAGGTGCAATTCTTGAATCATATAAGTCTCCATATTTGGAGCCTTAACAGTTACATCTGCTATTGCAGATAACTTACTATCATTCTGACCAGTAAGACCAACTATTTTCATTCCCTTTGCTTTTGCAACAGTTGCCGCATAAAGTATATTCTTACTATTACCAGAAGTTGATATTCCAAGGAATACATCTCCTTCTTTTCCAAATCCATTCACTTGCTGTGCAAAACAAAGAAGCGGCTCACAATCATTCATATAAGCTGTAGAAAGTGCCATGTGTCCATCCAAAGCTATTGCTGGCAACGCCATTTGAAGATTCTCAGCAAGAACCTTTCCAAGTTCAGGCTCTGTCTCTATCAGTTTATTTGCATATTTATCATTTGTTTTACGAGGTAATTTGAATCCCTTCATTAACTCACCCACAATATGCTCAGAATCTGCCGCCGAACCACCATTCCCGGCAATAAGGAGTTTTCCCCCATTTT
>JAIIAN010000463.1 GCA_022717655.1 Bacillota bacterium
CGCGCGGGGCGGCGCCGCCGTACCTGTCCAAAGAGTCCCGGGGGATCCCCAAAAGGCGGGGCCTTCCCCGGCAGCCGCACCCAAAGAAGTTGTTAACCGGTCGGACGGTCTTTGCTGGATGCCGTGGAGCGTCACCGGAGCTGTGTAAACGGGTGGATAACTCCCGTCTTAGGTTGCCGTGGGTAACCTTGTGTGCGGGTTGTGTACAGGGCGTGTATAACACGCCGCACCGTTATGCACGCCCTGTGCATGAGCCGTGCACATGGTTATCCATGGCAACCTGGGAGTTATCCAACGTTTGCACGGCTCTGCCCTTCGCTCCCCCGGGCTGCAGCAGACTTCCGGCTAACCGTAGTTGTCGACTTTCGTTGTCCTTGCGGCGCCCTGCGCCGTGCCCCGCCTCACGGGATCCCGGAGAACCCCCGGAACCGGAGCGGCGGCGCCGCCCCGCGCGGAGAGCAAGCGTAACCGCTGGGCAACCCCAAAATAAGGAGTGTATCACATGTTACAGTTCACATTCGTACTTTTTCAACGTTTCCAGCTGCCGATCCTGGTCATGGTCGGTGTGGCAGGTTTTATCCTGTACTGTGTATCGGAATATCTGGCACGTAAGAACAAACAACAGCCCGGCAGTGTAAAGCACTGCAAGGAGCTGACTTTCTCCCTGAACATGGCTGCTCTGATCCTCATGGTCGCCGACATGATTACGTTTTTTGTGCTTGGCTACTATGACGAGTTCCTGCACATGTTCTTCTGATCAGCAGCCGGAGAGGAGTGATTTGCGATGTTAAAAACAATGTTCGTACTTCTTCAACGTTTTCGGCTGCCGATTATGATAGTAGTTGGGATTGCAGGGATAGCCTGCAACTTAACGTCTGGTTACCTGAGGGCTTATAAGTGTTATATCAGCGTGTATCATAAGAAGCTGACGCATTTCCTTGATATAGTTTCTTCGGTCTTTATGGTTATCAACCTGATTCTTTTGTGTATGTTCGTTTGGGATGTGTTCCGAGATATTTTTCAGCACATGTTTCAGATAGGCTTCTGACCATGGAGCCAGGATTTACTCCGGAGGACTTCCTGTCCTTCAAAGACTGGCTTTACAGCCGTTATAACGAAACGCCGCAGCATCTGTATTTTGTGGCGCGTGCAACCGGTCCCTATCGGGACTATAACAACTTAATGACCTGGTACCGCTATCGTTACCAGTTCGAGAAGCAGCGCCATGAAGATCTGGTCGCTGCCAACCCATTTCAAACTTAGGAGGTTTTACATTATGGATATTACAGGCGTAACTACAAAAGCAAAGATTCTGGTACTTTTCGCAAACAGCTACAGCATGGTCACCGAGCAGGGACAGGCTATGCAGGGCACATCCGTACATTACCTGTTCTGGGGTGAGTCCGGTGAGAAGCTGTTAGAAGATAATCAGTGGGATGTCTCCAAGCCGGTAGGCGTGCAGCGTTCTAAAGCATCTATTGATGCAAGTCTCCGTGTCAAGATCCCGGTGGCTCCGGCGCTCTATGAGGGTATCTTCGAGCTTGCAACCGGTGGAGACGGTAAGCCGGTGCTGCGTCTGCGTGACGTTGCCTTTGTCGATATGGTGCGCATTACGCA
>JAIIAN010000464.1 GCA_022717655.1 Bacillota bacterium
CCTTTATGGTGGAAATGACAGAGGTTGCCAATATTTTACGAAATGCAACCTCAAAAAGTTTGCTGATTTTGGATGAAATCGGAAGAGGAACAAGTACCTTTGATGGACTTTCAATTGCGTGGGCGGTCATTGAATATATCAGCAATACAAAAGTATTAGGTGCAAAAACGCTGTTTGCAACGCATTATCATGAATTGACTGAATTAGAGGGAAAACTTTCCGGAGTGAATAATTACTGTATTGCAGTAAAAGAACGGGGAGATGATATCGTATTTTTGCGTAAAATCGTAAAAGGTGGTGCGGATAAGAGTTATGGAATCCAGGTAGCAAAACTGGCAGGTGTGCCGGATGTAGTCATTGAACGTGCAAAAGAACTGGTAGAAGAACTTTCCGATGCAGATATCACAGCGACAGTAAAAGATATTGCCTTAGAGCGCAAAAAAGGAAAAGCGAAAGCCAAATCACAGGTGAATTTAGACGAGGTGGATTTAGAACAGATTTCTCTATTTGATACAGTAAAAGATGGTGATGTGTTAGAGGAACTAAAAAATATTGATGTCTCGAATCTGACACCAATTGATGCGTTAAATACAATTTATAAGCTTCAAAATAAACTCAAAAATCGGTGGTGAATCAATTGAGAAAAATTGCGGTATTAGACCAAAGTACGATTGATAAGATTGCAGCAGGAGAGGTTGTGGAACGTCCGGCTTCTGTGGTAAAAGAATTGGTAGAAAATGCGATTGATGCAGGTTCTACCGCAATTACCGTAGAAATTAAAGAGGGTGGAATTTCCTTTATTCGGGTAACGGATAATGGAAGCGGAATGGAAAAATCACAGGTCAAACTTGCGTTTTTAAGACATGCGACCAGTAAAATTGAAAAGGTAGAAGATTTGCTGGAAATAGAATCTCTTGGATTTCGAGGAGAAGCCCTTTCTAGTATTTCAGCGGTGGCACAGGTTGAAATGATTACGAAAACGGCACAGTCTTTAACTGGAATCCGTTATCTGATAGAAGGCGGAATGGAAAAGGGATTAGAAGAAATCGGAGCGCCATGCGGTACGACCATTTTGGTCCGAAATCTGTTTTTTAATACACCTGCCAGGGCAAAATTTTTAAAAACTCCGGTGACAGAAGCCGGATATGTCAGCACCTATATGGAACAGCTTGCCCTGTCTCATGCACATATTTCATTTAAATATATGGTAAATGGACAGACAAAGCTTCATACTTCTGGAAATGCGAATTTAAGAGATGTCATTTACAGTATTTATGGACGTGAGATTACAAGAGAATTAATTCCAATTCAGTGGAAACAAAATGGAATTTTTTTAAATGGATTTGCAGGAAAACCAGTAATTGCAAGAGGAAACCGTGCATTTGAAAATTATTATATTAACGGGCGGTATGTAAAGAGCAAGATTATTATGAAGGCAATTGAAGATGCTTATAAGCCCTACATGATGCAGCATAAATATCCGTTTGTGTGTCTGAATTTTGAAGTTCCGGGAGATGAGGTGGATATTAATGTGCATCCAACGAAAATGGAAGTTCGTTTTCAAAAACAAAAAGAAATTTATGAAGGCGTGATTGAGAAAGTAGATTTTCCC
>JAIIAN010000465.1 GCA_022717655.1 Bacillota bacterium
CAATTCTGCAATCTGATGTACAATCCGAAGCTGTTCATCTGCCAGTTTGTCTGCCATTCTTGCCGCTACAATACGGGTTCTCTGAATTTCCTGCTGTTGTGCAATTTCTTTTGTGACATTTTTCATAATACAGATAACCAGACCATTACTCTTATCGTAAGTCAGCACACGGTCCAAATAAACCTTAAATTCTTCTACAAAAATCTGGTCCTGTGAAAATGTTTTTCCATAAGCCAGCATATTTACAAATGCATAGTCATCCATCAATTCACTGACTGGCTGTCCGATAATTGATTTCTTTCTTCGGATATCAAATAAATCCATCGCAGCTTTATTTAACTGGATGACATTTAATTCTGTATTTACCGTTACCAGCATACCAGGCATGGCATTGATAATCTTATTTGCATAGCTGGCTTCGCGCTCTCTCATATAAGGCATACACATCGAAACTTCCGCCTTATTTTGGAAAATCGCAATCGCTTTTTCACGGCAGGTATTGTAACCGCAGGCTCCGCAGTTTAATTCTTTTAACGGACTTGTCTTACCCATTTTCACCAGAATTTCATGCAGTTCTTCTTCGGTCGGATAACGCTCATCCACAACCCGTCCGATAATTCCACGACTCATATCGATTTCTTCCGGAATATCAAAATCTTTGCAGTTTTCTATCTTTGAGGCATCGGAAATCGAAGCTTTTTCCAGTTCAAGCTGACTCTGAAGCCGACAGACTTTACTTGTCTGGAAAGACGGACCACCGATACATCCACCCTCACAGGCATTTAATTCCAGGAAACAATGATGAATGTTTCCTTCTTTTAATTCATTTAAAACCCGAATACAGTTATCAATTCCTTCTATATTCATATAGCTGTATTTTGGATTTTTTTTCATAATCCGGCTCATGCCTCCGCCAAGCGCCCGCATACGAGACAGACGCGGTTCTACACTTTCTTCCTTATCTTCGATACTCATCTGATTTTCCGCAAGCCAGTCATCCAATTCATCAAATGAAATGACATAAGACACATCATTAATCTGTTCATTTAATTCTGCAATCGGAGAAATACATGGACTGATGTAGACAAGGGTACATTCCCGATTCTGATCTTTTAAATATTTTCCATGTGCCTGCATTGGCGATAATACGGAAAGCAGGGAATCCATCAATTCCGGATAATGAATCTTAACCAGACGCACGATAGACGGACAAATGGAACTAATCATGACATCCCGCTCTCTTTCTTCAAGCAGTCTTTCATATTCCCGCTTAACCAGATAAGCACCCTCTGCACCCTCACGTACATCTGAAAATCCCAAATCTAACAGTGCTTTTCTAAGAGAAGGAAAACTTCCTGCTCCATACTTTGCAATATAAGCAGAGTTTACACTTGCTACCAGCTCTCTTCCCTCTGCAATCATTCTCTTTAAACTTGGAACATCATTTTTCTCTGCCTTAGCGTGCTGAGGACAGACAATCGTACATTTTTCACATAAAATACAGGCATCCTGCATAATCTGAGCCTGATGATTTTTTACTCGAATTGCTTTTACCGGACAATTTCTGACACATTTATAACAGTTTTTACAATATTCATCTTATCTTCTACA
>JAIIAN010000466.1 GCA_022717655.1 Bacillota bacterium
GCATTAACGGAGGTGGAGATCATCCCGAAAGATAAAACCACTCCTGCCGCATTGAAAAAATTTTTAAATTTCATGCCTGTACGCTCACCGTTCAGTATCTGCTTTGGCGTTGATTTTGACTGCGAAAACTTTACCACCAAAGCACTTCGGCGGAACCATTATATTAAAATCATCGATTTTATAGGATAAAATGCTGTTATATAAAATTATAAAGGAACATGATCTGCATTACGGGACACTGCATAGGAAATTTCTTAGAATCAGTATCAGGAAGAGTAATATTCAAAGTAGCCAAAGGGCTTTTGTATCGAGGGAAATGAGCGATTATGCTTTTTATCATTGAGGATCGTGTTTACTTTCGTATCGACGATGGCGCACTGTGGGAGAAAAATGACGAAGGAGCCAAGGTCATTCTCAGCCCGATCGTTGCCAGACTGCTGCACCTGTTTTTGCAGGAAAAAGGCAGAGTCGTGACAAGGGAAGAAATCATGAATTATGTTTGGGAGAAGCATGGATTAGAACCTTCCAATAACAGTCTCAATCAATATGTCTCCCAGCTGCGTAAGTTGATGGCTCATTTTCAGCTTCCCGATGAAACCCTCAGAACAGTACCCAGAGAGGGTTTTATACTCAGTCATGAGTTAACGATTAGAACAGAAAATGATTCATTATCTTTCACTCCGGCATCATTGAGTGAAGAATCACATCACCTCAAGCAAAAAATTAAGCCGCCAATGGGCTATTGGGCGATCTTTTTTCTACTGCTGGTTCTCATCGCCACGCCTGTGGTGGTAATCTTTTCCACTGATATGATGCATAAACAAAGTATGTCCATTACACCGACTAAAATAGGACACGTTGGGAATTGCCCGGTCTATGCCGTGCTGATGGGGCGAAATGCGCAATTAAACGAGGCGCTTTCCTCTGCTAAAGATTATATCGGACAAAACAACATCTCCTGCAACGATGACAGCATCCTTTACTTTTTCTCCACCGGAGGGGTACTGAAGAATCAAAGTGGAAGAGCATTCTTATCACATTGCTATATGAAGGATAATGAAATTATTTCCTGTATGGATTACGCCTATCATTCCTGGATGTAAACAATGAACAACGTAAAATTCCTGTTGAAAAACAGAAAATTCATTATTTTTATGCTTCTTTTGCTTATCTTCATGGTGGGTGTTGTCACCAGTCTTCAGTATCGCCATCGGCTTCTTATCGACTGTGATTCAGATTTTGTTTTTCGCGCTCCGCAAAATCAGTATGAGATGAAAGGAACAATGAAGTTGAAAATGGATCGTGACAGACAGGGTCACATCAGAATTGACGGAGTAGTGACGTCGCCTGACGGTAAGACCTGGATAAGTCGTGATGCTATTTTCACGTACCATAAACTGAATGCGACCTCCTTCAGAATGGACAATCTCAGGATTATCAAAGGTGAACGGGACACGGCATCGGACAAACATTTTGCTGAGAACTTTTACTCGCTGGTAGTTAAAACGCGCCGGGTTCTGACAATACATCGTATCGAGAATGGTTACCTGGTAGGTAATTATCGCGCCCCTGTCTTTATGTGTATTACCCCTTAAGACCAAGGTTGGTCT
>JAIIAN010000467.1 GCA_022717655.1 Bacillota bacterium
TTTGCTATTCAGAGAACAGAAGAAGGATATGATTATTCCTTTTACGATGAAGATTTCCGCTTGATGGATGGTGGCATTTATGAGAATGATGAAATTTCTATTGAAGAAGCGGCGGAGGAACTTTTGGAAGACGAAGGCTGGACGGGAGAACGCATCCGTGGGGATTATGATCAGTTGATGGAAAAAGTAGAAGAAATGGATGAAGCTGTAATGGCAGAGATTCAGAAAAGCCAGGGCGAATATAAGCCATTGGCAAAGGTGGAGGAACTGGAAGAGGCCAATTATAACATGATTGATAATGTACTCAATAATATGCCGCCTAAGAAAGAAGCTTATCTGGAATATTATGCTGCAGAATGTGATGAAATTCATGATATGGGAGCTTATGAGAAAAGCACAGATGTGAAAGAAATCGCAGCAATCTATGAGAAGTACAGAGAAGATCCGGAAAACGCTTATAAAGGCAGTGGAATGGGGATTATTTATCGTGATCCGGAGGATAGCTTGTTTGATGAAACAGAACTGTTGATTGTAATGGGAACAACGATACACGGCGACTTCTTGGATAATGTGCGGTTTTTAAAAGATCAGCCGGTGGTGCGTGAAGGTTTGGAGAAGATTCATAAAGCATTGCCTGATTATAAATATATCCCGATTCAGGATGTGCGTGAGGCAATGTATCCGAAAAAAATGACAACAGAAGAACTGGCAGCAGCATTGGATGAGATTGCGGAAGACTTCGATCCGTATGACTATCGGGACCATGTAGAGCCAGGGCAGGATACCATACAGGAAGTCATGCTGGATCTGCAAAGTGGAAATGTTGGTTCTTATATTTCCTTTCTGAAGGATGTGATTGAAGAAGACTGTGAGCAGTCCGTGTGGGCAGGTGTTTTGCTGGAACGGCTGAAATCCTACGAACCAGATATATCCAAAGAAACAGAGCCGATGGTGTATGTGAATTACTGTGAAAAGCGAGAGCTGATGGAACCACGCTGTCAGAAGCTCTCAGATCTGGATTCCCGTACTGCACAGAAGGATAAGGAATGGTACGCAGACCGTAATCCGAGGACGGATGAGCCGATGGTAACAGCCCAGATGTTTTTTACTATATATTATGCGGAAAAAGGCGATAAAATGCTGCAACATTTCAAAGGGAAAATAGATATTGGAACAGGAAATGGCGGTATTTTAAGTCAGCTGAAACTCCAAAATGAACTGAAACTTACGGATGAAAGCTGGATTGGTTATCTGAAAAACAAGGGAAATGAAGAGTTTCAGAAGTGTATGGAAGATCTGACCGATATGCAGAACCATGTGCTGCCATATTTGCAGAGCTTTTGCAGTCTGGAAGAAAAAAGTGTGCAGGAAAAGCAGGAACGGCAGGTTGCAGAAAAGCAGGACAGCAGAGTAGAAGCGTCAAGAGCAGCGAATGTGACAAAAGGGGATAATGACAAAGCTGTGAAAAAGGTAGTTTCGAGTATGCAAACAGAAAAGAATAAAGCAACTACGAAGGCAAAGAAGCCATCTATTCATGAACGACTGGAAATCAATAAGAGAAAAATCCAAGAAAAACAGGGAAAAGATGAGCTGGAGAGAGGAGCTGATC
>JAIIAN010000468.1 GCA_022717655.1 Bacillota bacterium
ATTTTTTTCAAACATGACACATACACGCCTAGTCATAACCGTAGTGATTAAAAATGATCATAAGTCAGTTATTTATCTGTTCTAGTCCTTGATGGCATGTCCGCATTGTGCCAGAAGCGGACGTGGTTGCTCCTCTGTTCGGATTACCAAATTTAATGAGCCACTACAAATGGAAGCCGGGGGTTTCTGATTGGGCGCGCCTCCTGACCAGTCACGGAGGCACCCAGCCAGAGGGGACGCTGTATGTACTGGCTTAAAGGGGGAGTGAGATGACAGATTTTGTAGCTACAGCAAAAAAAACCTCTGCTAGAAATGGCTGTTATCTGATATATGTTGTTTAGTGCCAAATGAGAGAGGTTATAACAATGAAGTTGGATGAAAAAATCGTAATGCAAGGTGTGTTCTCTTTGGGTGATGGTGGTACATATGACTTGGCTGGTGCGTTAGAAATAAGTGAGTCTGGTGAGATTTATCTCGATTGCATACACAAGATGAGCGCTTCTCATTTACTTCAGAAAGATATGGTCAATCTAACAGGCGAAACATCAGCATTTGGAAAGATTCTTCTGATTGATAGTTTTACTGTTTCTTCAGAACATAAATTCTCAGGTGATTTGTCTCGATCAAAATTATTTTGCAATAAAATGGTTTGCGTTGATAAAAACTATCAGGGATATGACCTAAAAACATCAAAAATGACATTCGAGATAGAGGACTTAGAAAAATGGATAGCCAAGCCAATAATAAACAGTGAATGGAAGGATAATAAAAAAATTTACTCATATGACTTACCTGACAGGGAAAGGATAGAGCTAGGTGATGGTTTATCTCTTACCCTAAGCCATAGCATGACTATTTCAACAGGTAACTTCCATGAAAGGACGGAAGTAAGAAGCAAGGCGTTTGCAATATTTGAGAGCGCAGAAGAAAAAGACTTGGATTTCTTCATAGATAATGGCGTAACCCTGTCAAACTTAGTTTCATTCGCATTGGACTCAGTGTGTACGATAAAAAATTCTTATTACGGTGAGAATAATAATAACAGAGTAATTTATCAAACACCAAATAAAATAATGAAAAGAAAAGAAATCAATTTAGTCAATTATTACTTTACGATGCGAAGTGCTGGAGACAGATCTGCTGAAATAATAAAAAACTGGTTTTTGTTATCGAAAAAACTACGACCAACAATATCCTTGTATACTCAATTAAAATCAGGAACACATCAGTATACAGAAGCTGCATTCCTATCACTTGCACAAGCTGCTGAAGCACTGCATAGACGCACATGTAACGACACCCCAGTGTCGAAATCTGATTATCGCGCAATGGTTAGAGATATAATAGAAAAAGCTGGTGAAAAACATGAGGT
This sequence comes from Bacillota bacterium, assembly GCA_022717655.1. Taxonomy (GTDB): domain Bacteria; phylum Bacillota; class Clostridia; order Lachnospirales; family Lachnospiraceae; genus Blautia. The sequence goes on from JAIIAN010000468.1 coordinate 1,373, forward strand.
TTTTTTAAAAGAAAAACTATCTTATGGGTATGAGTATTCATTCAGACAGAGACTAGAACTGATGCTATCAGTTTGCTGGTCTGACGAAAAAATAAAAGAAAGAGATGATGATATTAGGAAAATAGTTCAAGCCAGAAATATCTTCACTCACTACCCAAGTAAAGGTGACAAAATACTCAACGAGAAATTATCTAAAGATCTATACGATTACACTCAGTTGCTAGAAAACATAAT
>JAIIAN010000469.1 GCA_022717655.1 Bacillota bacterium
CTGCCCGCGCGCTCTGCGGTGAATTTGTAGACCAGCCCGACCAGCATGGTCATCACCAGAAAGCAGACAAACAGCAGGAGATAAAACTGCACAAACAGCTTTTTCATTGGATAGCACCGCTAAATCAATCAATTAAGAACCCGGCTTTACTTCGTCAGCCCTGCGTGGACATCCATATCACCACAGGAACGAAGAAGGTTGATGATACACTTTCTTCGAAAACAGAGGGAGCAAAGTGAGCAGCACGATTATGCGGAATAGTTAAATTTAAAGGGCAATGTCGTAAAAAAGCCTGCATTTTGCAGGCATTAATAATGATGGATTGTAATTTTTCTCATTCTGAGTGAAATAAATGCTGTGTTGTTAACCGGACTAGTGACAGAAAATATTATAAATATTGTTTGGCAGCATCAGATATTTCCTGAGAGGTAAGTTCCCTGTCTGAAGCAACATAGATAGAATTATGATCTCCCGTCAACGACGGAAAGCTTGCAGTCATGATCTGAAGATTAATTTCTTCACCATCCGGATATGTCTGGCGTACAGACGTTATGCCCTTAAGCACGATAATGACTTTGCTGGGGTTGGCATTAAAAAAAATGATCACCTTTTTCATATATCACTCTATATCTCTTTGTGATTGTGCAAGGTAAGAATGTTCCAGAAGCGTGGCTCCTTTCTATTTTTTGCTCTCTTTGGAAAATAAAAGCAAGCAATATCCTGCCTTAACGTGTATGGTGGCAATCCTTTTCATTCAGGAGCAGCCTATGTCGGGACGTAAAAACTCGCAACTCCGTCGCAATTATTTAGTCAAATGTTCATGTCCAAACTGCGCTAAAGAGTCAGAGCACAGTTTCACTCGCATACAAAAGGGGGCCCAACTTGTCTGTCCCTACTGTAGCGCTTTGTTTAAATCCTCTCAGCGTCTCTGAAGAAATACGCATACAATAAGTGGAAGAGATGATGCTTTTGAGATCGCCTGACCTCATTAACAAGGCCCGGTCTGGTCAGGGAAAACTATCATCGTTATCGCGGGTCCTTGTTAATATCATTTATCGCAAAGCGTTACATTCACAGCAGCAGGGCCTTTATTGCCGCTTACGATGATAAATTCGACTTTCTGACCTTCAAAAAGTGTTTTGAAGTTCTCTCCCTGAAGGGCAGAGAAGTGCACGAAAACATCTTTGCTGCCATCTACAGGGGAGATAAAACCAAAGCCTTTATCTTCCTTAAACCACTTAACCAGACCTAAAATTTTTGATGACATAAAGACTCCATTTGAACATTTCCGAAGTGATATAAAAGCTAATAAACATATAATGCTAAGGTGTGGACTCAAAAGGAGGGGATATCAGCGATAGCGCCTGGTTATGAGAATTGTCATGCAAGGTGTTAAACTATTATTGGATCGGACTAACGAGACCATTAATGCACGGGCAGGGTTAATTAGCAATTTTTATTTTGGCCTTCCGGATGGCTTTCTTAAAAGTGCACGATAAAAATTAATTTAGTACAAGAAGCCAGAGTTGCCAGGCGTGACTACAGCCCAAATGTCCCTACAGGAGCATTTGGGCTGTAGTCACGGAGATTTATCCGGACAAAGGC
>JAIIAN010000470.1 GCA_022717655.1 Bacillota bacterium
AATTAAAAAGGAAAAAAGTAAGAACATAGATAAGAGAAATGAACAGAAACTCTGTTTGGCTGCCCAAAAATATAGTAGTGCTATTAAGTTGAATGTGACAGATTCGATTCGTCAAGAGGCGATTGCTATATGGGGAAACTCGCAAGAGACTATCAATGAAACTTACAAGTATTTATATGATAGAGGAGTTGAATATGCAAATATTGGAGCAGAATCTGCCGCGAATACTTTTGGAAAAAGGTGCAAGGTGCTTCAAAAGTTTGTTTCAGCTCCAAATAAGTAAAGAAAAGTATTAATTAATAATAATATTCATATGAAGTTATTTAGAACATCTTTTTTAGCAGTAATGGGTATGTTTGCCTTTTCACTGCAAGCACAAGCGCAAAATTGTGCTGAACTTTATCAGCGTGCAACAGCGTTGAAAAATAACAAGAATTATGTTGATGCTATTGGTTATTATCAGAGAGCTATGGCATGTGATGGTAACCTGAGAACAGACTGTAACAAGTGGATTAAGTACTGTCGTCATCATTGCCCTGTTTTGGAACTTTCGCAGCAAGAGATAAAAATACCTTATCAGGGAGGTGACCAGAGAGTTTTAGTAAAAGCCAATGGTAAATGGAAAATAGATGGAACAACAAAGTGGTGTAATACAAATGCTTACGATTCAAAGAATGTTATTGTTCAATGTCGTGAAGTAAATAATAGTACACGAGAAAAGGTTGCGAATTTAACTGTTAAAATGGGTTCTTTGTACAAAACTATTAGAGTGGTACAGGAAGCGCGTCCAGAATATTTGGAAGTTGGTGCAAAGAGTCTTTCTTTCCCAGCAAAGGGTACAGAGGATAAGATTTCTGTTGAGTCTAATGCCAACTGGAAAGTATCTTCCGCTCCATCTTGGTGTAAGATAGAAAAGCAATCAGATAATACTCTTCGTATTGTTGTATCTCCTAATGATCGTGTTTTGGAGCGTACAGATGATATTGTGATTGTAACGCCTTCTAACACAGTTGTTGTTAAGGTATATCAGGGTGCTGGAGAAGAGCATCTAACTCTTTCTCAAAATAATTTGATTATGGATTCTGAGGGCGATGTACATTATATGAAGGTATATACAGATGCTGCAAATTGGTTCGTTGGAGATTATCCTACATGGATGAATGTACAGCGAGTTGGTAAGGATAGTATTCGTATAGAATGTGCAAAGAACTTGCCAAATGGAGAACCAAGAAATGGTAGTGTGCAAATAAAAACAGATAGACAGGTTGCCGGTGTGATGGTTACCCAGTTGCCACGCCAAGTACAGGATTTGATTTTCCCGAATTCAAAATTGGTAGGTGGACGTAACTTATCTATAGGTTTCAGTGCAAGTTATTATTTGCCATCAGTCGCAACTTCTGCAGGTGGTGATTATGTTGGCTCTGTTTTGGATTACGGCTTGGGAACCAGTGCAGAAAATGCTTCTTATAAGTCAGCAATCGGTTATAGTTTTGGAGTATTTGCTGATATGCGCTTGTACAAGAATATCTTCTTGATGGCTGGTGTAAACTTTACTCAGGTGAAGTATAAGAATACTTTTGGACAGAATACAACGTATATC
>JAIIAN010000108.1 GCA_022717655.1 Bacillota bacterium
CCTTCCGAGAATCCGGATGCTTTGATTGAAGAGAATGTGTTTTATGTGAGAAAAGGAGTGCCGTTTGTTCGTAAAAATATGGATGGCGGCAAATATGAATTAGTAAATAATAAGATTTTTGAATTAGATTAAATAATATGCTTTTTTTCTAAGCTTTAAGTTTAAGAAAAGAGGATCAGCAATGTTGGAGAAGGGTTGTTGATTCTCTTTTTTGCGTTACATTTGGATGAGAAGATGACAGTCACTTCTGCAATCGGAACTGTGCTGATTTTGACGGGGTTGGTGATTTTCGGAAAAATAGAAAAGTCTGGTTGGGAGAAAACAAAATTCTGTAAGAATTGAGGTAAAAATGAAATCCTTGTGTGGATTAGAAAAAATGTCAGGTTGAAAAATGGTGATTATTTTCTGATTTTGTTTTTGGATTTTCCAGTGCATTTTTTTCTGCTATAATAATAGCTAGTAAACGTAATAATGGTATCAGATGAGAGTTGAAAGTTAAAAAAGGAGAATAAAATGCAGTTTCCAAACACAAATTTGAGAATGGCATCTGTTTTTGAAAATGGTCAGCTTCCGACCATGGTGTATATCAATCGTCAGGATTACAAAAGAAAAACGGTAATACGCCCACTTCACAAACACGATTCCATTTGCGAAATTCTTTTGATTTATAAAGGCTCAGGAACCTATCATGTGGAGGGGGAAGAATATCCATTATCCGAAGGAAGTGTGATTTATTATAATCAAGGTAGCTTACATGAAGTGGAAGCAGAGAAAGAAAATGAAATTGGCTCTTATTGCATTGGTATTACAAACCTTAGAAAGAAAGGATTGCAGTTTAATCATTTAACGGCACCGGGAGAAGCGCTGGTACGACAAGCGGAATCATTGTTTCCGGTTCTAAAAGCAATGTGTGAGCAAATGTTTGAACTAGAGGGGTCAAATACGGAAGGCAAGCTGGCAGCACAGCTTTTGTGTGTGAGTTTTATTCTATTGACAAGTCGTTTAGAAAAATTTCCTGCGATGGCGGAGACGAAAAATAAAGAAGAACAGATGGTACTTCGCATTCGCAATTATTTAAATCAAAATTTTACCGACGATATTTCACTCGATTCCGTTGCTGAGGCATTAGGGTGTTCTTCTACGTATGTATCGCATGTGTTTAAGAAGGCTACCGGTCATACACCGATTCAATATGTAATTAAAAGAAGAATTGGTCATGCACAGACCTTATTGATTTCCACCGATTATTCTGCTTCCCAGATTGCTACAATGGTTGGTTATGATAACACAAACTATTTTAGTACACTGTTTTCAAAGATGGTAGGAATGCCGCCTATAAAGTATCGACAATTTTATAAAGAAGAGATGAAGGGAAACCAGAATCAGTCGTAGTATGATAAAAGACGAACATTTACAAGAGGTAGATGTTCGTCTTTTTTGGCATATCTTATAGTAGTTGTACAAGAAAGTGAAGTATAGGAAGAAAAAGTGTATATGAATTGGGGATTTTTAGAAGAAAAAGTGGAGAATTTATACAAGAAAGTGAAGTTGCTTTGGCTGAAAATCTCTATAATTAGGATTAACAAGAGAAGTACAAAAGAAAACATAAAAAATAAAGAATTTAAGAAGAAAAAGCAGGAGGAAAAATTATGAGCATGAATATTTGCGGAGCTCCATGTTGCTGGGGCGTAGATGATGTGAAAAATCCATATCTTCCATCATGGCAGAGAGTATTAAAAGAAGCAGGTGAGGCTGGATATCGTGCAATTGAACTTGGACCTTACGGATATCTTCCGATTGACGTTGAAGCCGTATCAAAAGAACTCGAAAAAAATGGGCTTGCAATTGTAGCAGGAACTATTTTTGATGATCTTTTGAGTGAAGAAAATTATCAAAATGTTTTAAAGCAGACAGAGGATATTTGTTCCTTGATTACAAAGTTGCCGCCACTTCCGAAGCATGAAGGTCAGCATTTCCCTACTCCGTATATGACAATTATGGATTGGGGACATGATGAAAGAGATTATGCAGCAGGACATTCCGACCGTGCTCCTCGCTTAAGTGAAAAAGAGTGGAATACGATGATGGAACATATCAAAGGAATCTGCAAAAAAGCAAATGAATATGGTGTGCGTCCGGTGATTCATCCGCATGCAGGCGGTTACATTGAGTTTGCAGATGAAATTGAAGCAGTCGTTCGTGATATCCCATATGAGCTTGCAGGGATTTGCTTAGATACTGGACATTTATACTATTCCGGAATGGATCCAGAAGAATGGCTTCGAAAATATGCATCTCGTCTTGACTATGTACATTTTAAAGATGTTAACGAAACAGTATATCGTGAAGTGCTCGGAGAGCATATTCGTTTCTTTGAAGGATGCGGAAAAGGATCGATGTGTCCGATTGGAAAAGGTACTTTAAATTATCCGGGTATCAAAAAAGCACTGGAAGATATTAATTATAGTGGATATATTACGATTGAGCAGGAACGTGATCCACGTAATTCAGATACAAGTTTAAGAGATGTAAAAGAGAGCGTGACTTATTTAAAAAGCGTAGGCTATGCGATTTAAAAAATAAATTAATTAGGAAAGAAAAATGAAAAATAGGAGGAAAATAATATGTATTACGGCGAAAGAAGAGTAAAAGAACCAATTAGATGGGCTATGGTCGGAGGAGGCTTTAAAAGTCAGATTGGATATATCCATCGTTCCGCAGCTTTAAGAGATAATAACTTCAAGCTTGTTGCAGGAGCATTCGATATTGATCCAGAGCGTGGAAAAAAATTCGGTATTGAGCTTCATGTAGATCCTGACAGATGCTATCCGGATTATAAGACAATGTTTGAAGAAGAAGCCAAAAGAGAAGATGGAATACAGGCAGTATCAATTGCTACACCAAACAGTCTTCACTATGAAATTACAAAAGCTGCGTTAAATGCAGGACTTCATGTTGTTTGTGAAAAACCATTATGTTTTACTACTGAAGAAGCAGATGAACTGGTTGCACTTGCTGAAGAAAAGAATCTTGTTGTTGGAGTTACATACGGATATTCCGGTCACCAGATGGTAGATCAGGCCAGAGAAATGATTGCACATGGAGATCTTGGAGAGATAAGAGTAATTAACATGTCATTTGCTTATGGCGGATATAACTGGAAGATAGAAGATGTAAACCCGGCTGCAAAATGGAGATTCAATCCTGAGAAAGCAGGTCCTACCTTTATCCTTGGAGACGTAGGAACGCATCCACTGTTTATTGTAGAAACAATGATTCCGGATCTCGAGATCAAAAATTTAATGTGTACAAGACAGTCCTTTGTTGAAGGTAGAGAGTTGGAAGACAATGCATTTGTAATCATGAATCTTAAGGGAACAAAATCCGTTCAGGAAGATGCACAGATTTATTGCTGGGCAAGTTCCATTAACTGTGGAGCACGCCACTATCATAAAATTCGTGTCGTAGGTTCTAAGGCATCTATCGAATGGGACGATGAAAGACCAAATCAGCTGTCTTATGAAATAGAGGGAGAACCAGTTCGTACACTTGAAAGAGGTGCAGGATATCTCTATCCAGAAGCAAAAGTAGATGATCGTATCGGAGGCGGTCATGCAGAAGGTCTGTTTGAAGCATGGAGTAATCTTTATAGTAGATTTGCTCAGGCTATGGAAGCTAAGATGGAAGGCAGAGAATATGATAAATGGTATCCGGATGCAAAAGCAGGTGCAAATGGTGTTCACTGGCTTGATGCTTGTGTACGTTCAGCAGATAATGGTTCCACATGGGTAAGTTATAAATAAAGGGACTTTTAAAATGCAAGGAGGAAAACGTTATGAAAATTGCATTTGACGTAGATGTTTTGGCAAAACAGATGGATATTAATCGTATGGTTCATCAAGTAGCTGACTGGGGATACAAGTATATTGAGCAGTCTCCGCATCCAAGAATTAATCCTTTTTATAAACATCCGCTATTTTCAAAAGAATGCGAAGCAGAATACAGGAAGGCACTCCGGGAAACCGGAGTGGAAATCTCCTCTTTTATTGTGGTATATCGTTGGTCTGGCCCGACAGAAGAGCAGAGACAATTTGCAGTAGCCAATTGGAAACGAATGATTGAGATTGTTGTAGATATGGGAGTTCCGGTTATCAACACAGAGCTTTCCGGCGACCCAAATCAGCAGGAAATTTGCAATGGCATGTGGTTTAAGTCGATGGAAGAGTTATTGCCAATTATTGAAAGAGAAGGACTGCGTGTAGAAATTCAATCGCACCCGTATGATTTTTGTGAACTGAATAATGAAACCTGTGATATGGTAAAATCTTTCCGTTCTTCAAATTTAGGTTATGTATATTCTTCACCACATGGATTTTTCTACGATCAAGGTAAAGGCGATGTGCGTTCTATGCTGAAATATGCAGGAGAGGAATTAACACATGTATTGTTTGCAGATACCTTTAATCAAACTTTAGATTGCAGATATATTGCAAATCCACCATGGTTAAACGGAAGAGGAAAAGCCGATGTTACAATCCATCAACATCTTGCTATGGGAGAAGGAGATGTGGACTTCGATGGTATTTTTGAGACACTTCGAGAGATGGACTTTGCAAATAAACAGTTAAAGTCAGATGCTCCTAAGGCTGGTGGAGATAATATTGCTTGCGTATCAATGTTTGGCTTCCCGGAAAAAATGGCAAAACAGGCACCAGAAGCAAGAGAGAGAATTGAAAAAGAGTTGTTGAGAAAATAAAAAAATTTAGAGGTAACAGATTATGAAAAATACAAATAATAATTTTGCTGCCGCTGACAAACTGTCATGGAAAACAAGATTTTCTTATGGTTGTGGTGATACCGCTTGTAATGTTGTATTTGGTATGATTAGCACCGTATTAACATTATTTTATACGGATTATGTAGGAGTATCTGCAGCAACGGTAGGAATGGTTATGCTTCTGTCTCGTGTCTTTGATGGCTTTTCTGATGTTGTGATGGGATTGATTGTAGAAAAAACAAACTCAAAATGGGGAAAATCCAGACCTTGGATACTTTGGATGAGTATTCCGTATGCAATATCTGCTGTTCTGTTATTTACAGTGCCACATACAACAGGAATGCTTCAGTTCTTGTATATGTTTGTAACCTATAATTTCTGTACAACAGTTTGCTATACAGCGATTAACTTACCATATGGCAGTTTGTCTGCAATGATGACACGTGTTTCAGGCGAACGTGATATGCTTAGTATTGCTAGAATGGGAATGTCTCCGTTTGGACGAATTTTAGCTGTAACATGTACATTGCCGCTAGTAAAAGTATTTGGCAATACGCAGTTAGCATGGGTAATTACAATGGCAATGTGGGCCGTAATTGCATTAATCCTTTTACTGATTTGTTTTAAAAATTGTGAAGAAACCGTTCACATCGAAGCACAGGAAAAACAGGAAAAAATTCCTTTAAAGAAAGCATTTAAAGCATTGTTAACGAATCAATATTTCTGGGCAGTTTTAATTTTGTGGATGATGCAAAATGTGATTTATGGTATTACCGGAACAATCCTTCCATATTATTGTAAATATATTTTCCATAATGATACTTGGATGTACAGTGCGTTATATTTGACAGAAACCTTGGTGATTGTAGCGGCCACTTTTGTTAGCCCTGTTCTTTTAAAACGTTTTGGAAAACGAAATATGTCTCTTGCAGGTGCATGCGTGGCACTTGCCGGACAGCTTCTGTTTTTTGCGAATCCGACGAGCTTTGTTTGGATGATGATGAGTTGCGTAATTCGAGGCATGGGACTTGCACCATTGAATTCAATTGTGTTTGGATTGCTGGGAGATGTGGTTGAATTTGGACAGTGGAAGACACATCTAAGACAGGAAAGTTTGATTTTTGCAGGTGGTTCCGTTGGAACAAAAATCGGTTCAGGTCTTGCTTCCGCAGGTATGACAGGATTACTTTCCTTGTCCGGTTACATCAGCTCCAATAGCGGTATCGCTGTGCAGCCAGATAGTGCAATTCAGATGATTATGAATATCTATAAATTTGGCCCGATTTTTGTATGGGTTGTTGTAATTGTTACGTTAGCTCTTTATAAATTGGATAAATTATATCCTATGATTATGCAAGAACTTGCACAGCGTGAAGCAAAAGGCGAGTTATAATTAAATGGATATGTTACTTTCTTAGAGGTGCCACTTTTTGCGAGCACCTCTTTTTGCGTTATATTATTTTATTTTGATATGATTCTGAATTTATTTGATATAATTACGAAAACAGACTATACTTAGGATAATAAGGTTTGTGTTTGCAAGATAAATAAGCCAAAGCGGAGGAAGAAAACAGTGTCAAAAACCCACCTCCCAAGGGAAGTAGGTTTTTGCCTACAACAAACGAAAGGATGTCACGTGGCTTGCGGTATTTTGCAAATGTCTATAGATACCCATGGTAGAAAGGAAACGTTTATGGAGCATTTGCGTTGTGTAGTAGAGCGAATTACATATCAAAATACAGAGAATGGCTACACAGTTTTGAAATGTGCTGTGAAAAATTATAATGACCTTGTAACTGTGGTTGGCACGATGCCAGATACCCATGTTGGTTCTGTATTATCGCTCGACGGTATGTGGAAGATGGATGCCAAATATGGACGGCAGTTTTCTGTACAGAAATTTGAAGAAACCCTTCCTGCAACTGTATATGGAATAGAAAAATATCTGGGTTCTGGTTTAGTTAAGGGTGTTGGACCGAAGTTTGCAAAGAGAATCGTGGAAAAATTTGGAGAAGATACCTTAGATATCATAGAAGAGACACCGGACGAACTGCTGAAAGTGCCGGGAATAGGAAAAGTCAGAGTGGATCGGATAAAAACGAGCTGGCAGGAACAAAAAGAAATCAAGAATATTATGCTGTTTCTGCAAGGTCATGAGGTCAGCACTTCTCATGCAACGAAAATTTTTAAAACGTATGGAAGTGAGAGCATTGCCATTGTAAAAGAAAATCCGTATCGGCTGGCAGATGACATCTGGGGCATTGGATTTAAGACAGCGGATTCGATTGCGCAAAAGATGGGAATTGAGAAAGGAAAATTTGTCCGACTGCGCAGTGGTATTTTTTATACCTTAAATAAACTTGCAGAGTTGGGGCACTGTTATGCTACAAGAGAACAGTTGATTGAAAAAGCCAGTGTCCTTCTGGAAGTAGAACAGCCGGAACTGGAGATTACATTAGACGAAATGCTCCGTACGAATGATATCATTCGAGATGTGTTTGAAGAAAAGTTTGAAGAAAAGGAAGCGATATATCTTCCACCTTATTATTTTTCGGAAAGTGGATGCGCAAAAAGACTGGTTCATTTAATGTCAGGCAGACAAAAAAAGTGTGAGAATCCGAAAAAAATTTTGGAGAAAGTGGCACAATCATCTCAAATTACTTATGATGAAATTCAGTGGCAGGCGGTGAAAACAGCCATTTCATCTAAAGTTATGGTGTTGACCGGTGGACCGGGAACCGGTAAGACAACGACAACATTAGGAATTATTTCCGCATACAAACAGGCAGGGTGTGAGATTATTTTGGCTGCGCCCACAGGAAGAGCCGCAAAGCGAATGTCCGAAGCAACGGGCATGGAGGCAAAGACCATTCACCGACTGCTGGAATATAAGCCACCGGAAGGCTATCAGAAAAATGAAGACCATCCGTTGGAAGGGGACGTTTTGATTTTAGATGAGTGTTCTATGATTGATATCATGCTCATGTACAATCTTTTGAAAGCAATGCCGGAGCAGATGTCTTTGATTTTGGTTGGAGATATTGACCAGCTGCCAAGTGTAGGTGCGGGTAATGTCTTAAGGGATATCATTGATTCGGGACGAGTTCCGGTGGTGCGTCTTAACCGGATTTTCCGTCAGGCACAGGGAAGCCGGATTATTATGAATGCACATCGAATCAACAAAGGGGAAGGGATTGATATGCGTGGTGGAAAAGATGCAGATTTTTTCTTTGCGCCAAAAGAAAGCAATCAGGATGTCGTAAATACGATTGTCCAATATTGTAAGACAAACCTGCCACGATATTATCATGTAGATCCTTTACAGGATATTCAGGTATTGACGCCAATGCAGAGAGGGGAATGTGGAGCGATGAATCTGAATCAGGTACTGCAGGAAGCAATGAATCCGTCAAACATCTTTTTGCGACGAGGCGGAACGCAGTATCGGTTAAATGATAAGGTCATGCAGATTCGGAATGACTATGACAAAGAAGTCTTTAATGGAGATATCGGTACAATCATAAAAGTAGACATGGAAGAGCGGGAACTGACGGTTTTATTTGAGGAGAGGGAAGTTGTCTATGATGTGACGGAACTGGATGAATTGGTGCTTGCCTATGCAGTTACAATTCATAAATCACAGGGGAGTGAATATCCGATAGTCGTCATGCCATTTACGATGAGCCATTTTGTGATGTTACAGAGAAATCTTCTCTATACAGGAGTGACCAGAGCGAAAAAAATTTTGGTACTGGTTGGTGAAAAGAAAGCAATTTATTATGCGATAAGAAATGAAACGACGACCAGAAGAAATACCTGTCTGGCAAGGCGTTTACAGTCGGATAGTGAAGAATCAAAGGAAGTAGAAGTACTGCGTTCATGAGCAAGTAGCGAAACGGATTGTGAAAGTCTGCTTTACAGAAATTTCAGAAAGGAGAATTTCGGATGATTTACATTACAGGAGATTGTCATCGTGAATACAGGAGATTTAATACTCAAAATTTTCCTGAACAAAAAGAGATGACAAAAGAGGATTATGTGATTATCTGTGGGGATTTTGGTGGAGTTTGGAGTTTTGAAAAAGAAGATAAAGAAGAAAAACATCTGCTCGACTGGCTGGAAGAGAAACCATTTACGACTCTGTTCGTGGAGGGGAATCACGAAAATTTTGACCGTCTTTATGAATATCCAATCGAAAATTGGCATGGTGGAAAAGTGCATAAAATCAGACCATCGGTGTTGCATTTGATGCGTGGACAGGTGTTTGAGATTTGTAATAGAAGCATTTTTACATTTGGCGGAGCGAGTAGTCATGATATCAGTGGTGGAATTTTAGAGATGGATGCACCAAATTTTCAAAGAGAAATGAAACGTTTAAATCAAGTAGGAATACCGTACCGTATTAACCACTGGAGTTGGTGGGCACAGGAACTGCCATCCGAAGAAGAGATGGAAGAGGGACGAAGAAATCTTGCAGAGCATAATAATACGGTGGATTTTATTGTGACACATTGTTGCGCTTCGAGTACCCAGCAGCTTTTGGGAAGAGATGGATTTGAAGATGATATTGAAACCAAATATCTGGAAGAGATACGACAGAGTACGGAGTTTAAAAAATGGTTTTTTGGGCATTATCATGATAATCAGAACGTGACAGAAAAAGAAATATTGTTGTATGAGCAGGTGATAAGGATTGCATAGTAGGTTGATGATACCGTATGAATACATGGAATATGGAAATACTATAAATAATAAAGAAAACTTAAAGAAAACTTAAAGAAAACTTCTTGACTTTTCTTTACTATTGTATATACTATAAGCAAGAAGGGAGTGTTGTATATGTCACAGACAGTTAATGTTAATTTCAAGCTGGACGCAGATGTAAAAAAGAGCATGGAAGAGGCGTGTTCTGAATTAGGTCTTTCCATGAGTGCAGCGTTCACTGTGTTTGCTAAAAAAGTAGGCAGAGAAAAACGTATTCCTTTTGAGGTATCGGTAGACCCGTTTTATTCTGATAGCAATCTCCGTTATTTGGAAAATATCGTGCGTGATATTAAAGATGGTAAAGCTCACTTTGCAGAGCACGATTTGATAGAGGTGGACTAATGAGGTTGCTATGGGAAGATAGAGCGTGGAGTGATTATCTGTACTGGCAGACGCAGGATAAGAAAACGCTGAAAAGAATTAACGCACTTATCAAGGATATTCAGAGAAGCACTTTTGAGGGGATCGGGAAACCCGAACCGTTAAAGGCAAATCTAAGCGGTATGTGGAGC
>JAIIAN010000471.1 GCA_022717655.1 Bacillota bacterium
AAAAATAAAAAAGACGCAGTACGGCTTGTTTTATTTGCTATTTTGGGACTTACAAGCTGTCAGTATATGTATTTGACCGCTATTTCTTATTCTAATGCGGGAACGGCTACTGTACTGCAGTATTTAGGACCGGCTCTGATTATGATAATTTCCTGTGTGATGGGGAGACGGCTTCCGTCGAAAAAAGAACTGGGTGCAATTTTGCTTGCCATTACAGGAACTTTTCTGCTTGCGACACATGGAAATCCAGGAACGCTTGTAATTTCAAAAGAAGGATTATTCTGGGGACTGGGCTCTGCAGTTGCACTGGTACTTTATACAATGCTGCCAGGAAATTTAATCAGTCGTTATGGAAGTACGGTGATTGTTGGATTTGGAATGATAATAGGAGGTATTTTCCTGTTTTTTGTATTTGAATACTGGAATTATAAAATCAATTTTGATTTATCACTGATTTTGGGCGTTGGGGCAATTGTTTTGATTGGTACGGCACTTGCATTTACCTTGTATTTACAAGGAGTAAGTGATATTGGGTCGGTAAAAGCAAGTATGATTGCCTGTGTAGAACCGGTTTCAGCAACAGTGATTTCTGCACTATGGTTAAAGACAAAATTTACAGGAATTGATATTGTTGGACTGGTTGCAATTTTAACGGCGGTACTGCTGTTAAGCAAAAAAGATGATTAATTGTTTTGCATTGCATCTCGGAAAGCAGTATAATAAAAATAATAACGGAATATTCCGAGAAAGTAATGGACAATTTTATGTATGCAATTTCATATTTGGAAATTAATTCCTGCTGTCTTGTGATTATGGCAATCATTTTTCAAAGAAACCTGCAAAGTCTTGACAGAAGTTTAAGAACAAAAACACTTTTAGAACTTTTGATATCGAGTATGGTTTATGTAATCTGTGATATGATATGTGGATTACAGCAAAATGGGGCGATTACACTGCCACCAGCTATGAGCGCAATTATGAATGTAGCATTTTTTATTTCTTCTTATTCCATGACTCATTTGACATTTGCATTTACCGAATGTGAACTGGGACGAGAATGGGTCGATGATTTTAAAAAGAGAATGTTAAGTCTGATTCCAGCAGGAATTTTAACAGTGCTTACTCTATGTACACTGAAATGGAAATTTTTCTTTTATATTGATGCGGACGGCTTGTATCAAAAAGGACCGTATTATATGCTTATGATGCCGTTTGTATACTGCTATATTATTTTTATTGCGGTTCATGTTTTGTGGATGTGGCCTCAGAAAAAATATTATGCCCTGCGTGAGAAGTTAAAGATGGTGAGTTCGTTTGTTGTCTTTCCTGTTTTAGCAGGAACGATACAGATATTCGTACCAGGAATTTCAGTGATTTGTTTTGGAGTAACGATTGGAGTGATTCAGGCATTTACCGGTGTTTTGGAGACACGTATTACAATTGATGAGTTAACTCAGATTAATAACCGGACAAAGCTGATGCAGTATCTGGAAACTCACTTTGAAAACAGAGGAAAAAATTCAGAGAAAGATTTATATTTTATCATTATGGATTTAAATGATTTTAAGGGGATTAATGATACTTATGGTCATGTCG
>JAIIAN010000472.1 GCA_022717655.1 Bacillota bacterium
AATATAAAGAGAAAATATAAAGAAAAAACAAAAGACTTGAGGGGACAAAGGAAAATGAACGTAACAGATATTGTATTGACACCGAAAATGTTTCTGATTGTATGCCCGCTTTTATTTTTAGCGGGATTAGTGGATGCAATCGGAGCACATCTTTCGCTCATCGTTCCAAGTAAAGTGATGATGTATGTGTTAATCATTATCCTTCCGATAACGGCATTTTTTGTATTAAATAAAAAGCTGTTTCCGGATAAAGAAGATGATAAAGTGATTTTAAATAAAAGAACCTATCTGACTGCGACAATTGCGGCATTTGTCATTGGAATCTATGAGGGATTTTATGGACCAGGAACTGGAACCTTTTTGATTATTGCATTTACCGTTTTTGCAAAACTGGGAATCAAAAAAGCAAATGCGCAGGCAAAGGTGATTAATCTGACAACGAATATTATATCATTGATTGTGTTTTTATTAAATGGACAAGTGCTGATTCCGCTTGGACTGGCAGCGGCAGTCTGCAACATGGCGGGCAATTATCTGGGCGCAGGGATGGTAATGAAAAATGGGTCTAAGATTGTAAGACCGAGTATTTTACTGGTATTGTTTTTGTTATTTTTAAAAGTCATAGGAGTGTATTGATGATTCGCAGACATATTATTTTTTATGGACACGTTCAGGGTGTGGGATTTCGATATTACTGCGTGCATAAGGCAAGACAGCTTGGACTGACCGGCTGGGTGAAAAATAAATACGACGGAACAGTAGAGGCAGAAATTCAAGGGTTAGAAGAACAGATTGATGAGTTGATTCAGTTTTTAGATTCGCAGACTTATATTTTAGTCACAAATATGGATGTCAAAAAACTTCCGGTTGTACAGGAACATGATTTTGTTAGAAAAGGTTATTAGAAAAAAATTAAAAAGGGTTATTGGAACAAAAGGTTAAAAAGGTTAAAAAGGTTATTAAAATATTAGAAACTCTGGTGATTCTGTTACCGAGTAGTTTACAGAAAGGCTGTTAGAATTTATGATAGAAATTAAAAAAGAAAACGTTCTTATTCGCTCCATGCAGGAAAAGGACAGAGAAGAAGTTTTAAAGATGATGCAGGTATTTTATGCATCGGATGCAGTTATCATTAAGGCATCGGACGAGATTTTGCAAAAAGATATTTCAGACTGCATTGGAGATTGTCCTTATGTGAATGGCTATGTGTTTGAAGTCGAGGGTGAAATTGCCGGATATGGAATTGCAGCCACCGGCTATTCAACAGAATTTGGAGGTGTGTGCATCTGGCTGGAAGATTTATATATGAAAGAACAGTACAGGGGACAGGGAATCGGAAGAAAATTCTTTGAGGCAGTAGAAGAAATTTATGAAGAGAAAGCCGTAAGATTTCGTCTGGAAGTAGAAAAAGAAAATGAAAGTGCGATTGCTTTGTATGAAAAGATGGGATATCATTTCAGCACTTATGATGAAATGAGCAAAGAAATTTAAGGAGGAAAAGGGATGAAAATTGTATTTCTGGATGCAAAAACAATTGGAGAGGACATTGATTTATCGGCGTATGATGAGCTTGGAGAAGTGGTAAAATATGGAT
>JAIIAN010000473.1 GCA_022717655.1 Bacillota bacterium
CCAGCGGGGATAAACCTGTGTTTGCGGCATTAACGCTCAGGGTCGACTACTTATACTGGGAGAAAACCAGGGGGGTGGGCGAGAAGGAACTGCAAATTGCATTTCTATCCGAGCCAACTCGATAACAGCTGTTAAGTATTTTATGAAGCCAAAGGGTTATAACGTCAGGCCAGAAGTTTATGATTTAGAAATTATGAATGTTTCTGGACCTGATTCAAGTTATTCTGATACACATTAAGGGTAATGAATGAAAAGAATATCGTTTTTTTTGCTATTCGTGTCTATACCTTCAATTGCTGATGAGTTGATATATTCTAATTATTTTAGGGATTTTACAGAGGCGTTTACGCCCCCCGATTATTTCAGTGAATGATTATTCAAAATTATCTTCTTATAAACTTCATCCTGAGCTATTTGTTGATTTCGGGAAATCCCCTCCAGAATCATTTGATAACAACGATTTGCATAATTCAAATGTTATATTTAATGGTGCGGCATCTAAAAAGTTCTTTATCAATTTTGTCAACTCCACTTTTTTGAATGGTGACGTTTTGAATGGAAATAAAAAAACTTTACTGACAAAAATGGGAGTTATTCTTTTCGGGTGAAAATAAAAAATGGGCGGGTTGTTATTTTTGAAAACATGCTCATTTCTGCGCCGGAGAGTATGACTGCTGAGTTTAGTTGTTCATATACGTTTGATACTATAACTAAAGATCCATTAAAGTTAACTGACGTGTTTTGTGCCGGTTAAAGAGGGGGGGCGATGGTCAACCTGATATCAAGTATTGTATTCTTTATAACGTTTTTATTTAACTACGCTTCAAGTGCCTCAGAACTTACTCGCTCTGATGAGAAATATTTCTTTGAAATGAATGGTGAAACGTTATCTGATGGTTCACAAGTTTATATGCGATATGATGTGGATATGTTTTACGAACAAAAAAAGCACATATCAGGATAACTACATAGCATGCACCCGTCTCATGTGATGGTGATTATAATATGCAAAACAATAATAAAGAATATGTTTTAGTCTATACAGGCGGAGATGATGGATGTGCGTATCCGTCACCTCAATTCCACATTAAGAAAAAAGGAAACCATATGTATATAAAAGGAGAGCCTCTCGTTTATGGACAGGGGGGGGGTTGAGAATGACAGGAAGAAATAAATAATGTTTAGAGAATATTAACAGGTGATATGAAAATTAAATCCCAGCAGAGGAATAAATATGTTGCAAATTATTCGAAAAGGCGACAAAACCACCCACGGTGGTTCCGTAATGACCTGTTCCGAAACCATGATTTTTGGTGGAATTGGCGTGGCACGTAAAGGTGACAGGGTTTCCTGCCCGATACCTGGACATGGTCCGACAACGATTATCGAAGGTAATCCCAACTATTTGGATAATGGTATCCCTGTTGCTTTTCACGGCCACAGGTGCGGTTGCGGCTGCACTTTGATCAGTTCTTTTGTTCCTGCAAAGGTTGGTTGAACATGCCCGTCTGGCTGGACGCCATTCCCGAAAAAGCGCCGAAAGTTATGCGCCCCAATCCCCGGCGCTGGTTGCTGTTTCTGGCACTTATGC
>JAIIAN010000474.1 GCA_022717655.1 Bacillota bacterium
TTTGCAGCTGCTTTGTATGTTACTTTGATAGTAGATCCGCTTACTGTTACGTTTGTGATAACTGGAGCGTCCGGTGTGATTGCGGATACAACGAATGGATATGCGTTAGACCAGTCGCTGAATACCTTCTTACCGTTCTCATCACGTTTCCAAGCGTGGCAGTATGCGTAGTAGGTTCCCTGCTGTACATATTTGAATGTAGTAGAGGTCTGAACCTGATTCTTGTTTACAGAAGCGTAATCTTTGTTTGTGATGCATTCACGGTCTGTTGAGATTACATAGTCATAACCTGCAGCGCCATCTGCTTCACTGGAAAGGACTACAGTTGCTTTGTTACCAGTAACTTTAACTTCAGAAATCATAGGAGCTGCTGGTTTTTCTGCATCTGTTGTTCCGTTTGTTGCGACTTTCTTAGAACCAGTATAGTTTTTGCTAGTGCTTACAGCTTTGATTGTTGTAGTACCATCACCATTAGCTGTTGTTGTATATTCAGAAGCATCAACATCAACTTTTCCACATTTAACGGAAATCTTTCCATCTTTAACAGTTACATTTTGATTGTAGCCATCATAAGATACAGATTTTACATTGAATTGCGCACCGTTGATTAGATTTTGATTGGTATTCTTTTTAGAAAGCTCTAATGAACCAAAGTCTAACCATTCAATATTGAGATAGAGTTGGGCATCATCAGGATCAATGTTCCATGTTCCCTGAGCTTGGTTACTTGCATTACCATCATGGATGGCAAGGGCGGTAAATCTTTCACAGCCACTTCCGCAAACATTACCGCTGGTAAAGTTAGAAGGGGAGTTTTGACATGGAGCTGTAAAGTAAAAGCTTTGTCCACCATATATTTTTGCGACACCACCTGTTTGCGTTGAAGATGCTCCTACAAGATGGATCGTTACATTAGAAGCAAGAGGAATATTGATTTCAGCTGTTGAAATACCATTTAATTTAACGATGTTTGTTATTTGTTGGTTATTCGCCTTATCATAAGTTGCTTTGAATAACGCTCTGTTTCCATTTTTGTTTCCTTCCCATGACACACCATTACCAGGATCAGGCATAGCAATGATTTCACGGTATATATTCATAAGATTTGTTCCATAAGTGCCTCCAAACGTTTGATTAAAAAGATTTTCATCAAAACCTTTCCATTGACCGCTGTAGGCACCACTTAAAAAGATATGTGTCAAAAGATATTTAGCATCATCGTTTGTGAGAGGATCATCAGGACACATAGCCGTTTTTAAATCGTAATCGGCTGCAAAAACACCATGAGCAGCAGGACCACCAAAGCCGTAATAAAGCATTTTTCTAACGTTCGGGTTATTATCAATGACTTCGGCAGGGTAGATACCACTTGAGGGGGTATTTTTATCTGCCTCAAGGCAAAAAGCCCACTTTCCATCATATTTGCAAGACCATGTTGACCATTTTGAAATAGAGGGTATCTTACGACTCCACCATTCTGGATATTTAATATTTTTGACTCGTGTAAATTCACGAGGAACGGATGGATCATAGGCATTGACTGCATTTAATCCAGTTGAGTTAAGGCACATTGAAAGTATC
>JAIIAN010000475.1 GCA_022717655.1 Bacillota bacterium
ATTAATAAATGTGTCAAGTACTTGATTTTTTAAAAATCAGGTGTATACTATAAATAATTTAATACATATGGAACTTCAGGGCAGGGTGTGATTCCCTACCGGTGGTAAAGCCCACGAGCCGAGGCGCAAGCCAGAGCATGATTCGGTGTGATTCCGAAGCCGACAGTAAAGTCTGGATGAAAGAAGTGATATTAAAGTTGGTTATTCATAATGTAATCATATTAGAATGAATGACTGGCTTGAATGTGGATACTGGCTCTGAGATGAATTATTATCTCAGAGCTTTTTTGATTGTCAGAGTAAGAATTTGATTATAGAAATTCGATATTTTGGCGAAAGGCTTCTGAAGTGGTGAGATGAAACTGCTTTGGAAGCTTTTTTTGTTTGGCTGGATTTTGGTTGTGCTGGGGTGTCTGTATTGTTGAGGCGGAGTTTGGTCTGAAATGTTGGAACTGGCAATTGTGGCGGCAGCATATTACGGCGATTCAATTCTGAGCAATCTGGCGGCATATTATAGCAATTCAGAGCGGTTTGGAGGTAGGTAAATTCGGCAAAAACCTATTAATACAAGTTTTTTAAGAATTTGGTAGGTTTATTTTGGAGAAAAGCCAAAGAAAACTTAAGCAATTACCTACTAAACATGACATAAACAATGAATTTATAGGTCTTTGAGGCATGAAAATGCGTTTAACATTATCGACAGTATAAAAAAAGACCTACTAAACCATTGAAAATGCGACTACTTATAGGTATCACGACTTTGAGCTGGCAAAATCAGGAAAGCAGCAAGTACATTAGGAATGAAATTAAGATGCAGCAGACAAGGAAAATAAGGATAGAGAAAATCAGGACAGGAAAAATCAGGACAGAGAAAAGCAGGACAGGAAAGAACAGAAAGAAGGTGTAGATATGCAGCAGGAAATAAATAACAATTTTTCAAAAGAAGATGAATTCTACATGAAGCGGGCGATTGAACTGGCAAAGAAAGGAACAGGCTGGGTTAATCCTAATCCGCTGGTTGGAGCTGTTATTGTAAAGGATGACAGAATCATAGGTGAAGGCTGGCACAGGAAATATGGTGAGCTTCATGCGGAAAGAGACGCACTTTCAAGATGTATGGAGAATACCAGTGGAGCAACCATATATGTGACACTTGAGCCGTGCTGCCACCATGGGAAACAGCCGCCTTGCACTGAAGCACTTGTGCAGGCAGGTATAAGCAGGGTTGTGATAGGTTCGATGGATCCTAATCCCCTGGTAAGTGGAAAAGGTGTTAAATATCTGGAAGAACACGGGATTAAAGTTGAGGGTTGTGTATGCAATGAAGAATGTCTGGCGATGAATTATGTATTCTTTCATTACATAAGGAACAAAGAGCCATATGTTGTGATGAAAACGGCACAGACACTTGATGGGAAAATTGCCACATATAAGGGACTTTCCAAGTGGATTACGGGTGAGCAGGCAAGAGAAAATGTGCATGCAGACCGTCACAGATATGCGGCAATTATGGTTGGCGTCGGCACTGTGATTGCAGATAATCCAATGCTTGACTGCAGAAGTACAGCCATAAGCAAT
>JAIIAN010000109.1 GCA_022717655.1 Bacillota bacterium
CCAGAATAAGTTTAAACTGGTGGATTTTATATGTGCATTATAATTTGAAATTTAAAGCGGTAGGTTTTTCAGTGCCCTCACGTGGAGTCGGTTGGGGTAGTTCAAAATCAATATGTCTATGAGACTGACTTGGAACTCCCAGAGTCTGTTGAGACAGAATTAAAAGAGGTACTTGGAGAGTATACCCTTGCAAATGGCAGTACTCATTTTGATTATACAAAGGCGAAACAAAATATTTTATATGTGTTGAGTTCCCGCTGTACTTATAGTGAAGAAATCAAAAAAGAAACCGGAGATGTGGATTTTTTAACTAATTTTCTTGAAAATACCAAGAAAGGTTATTCCGTGCATTATGCGACAGCGGCAGCATTGATGTTCCGGTATTATAAAATCCCGGCAAGATATGTCGAGGGGTATGTAATTACACCGGACGATGTCAAAAGTATGAAAGCCGGAGAGCCTTATACCGTAGATGGAACGCATGC
Organism: Bacillota bacterium; assembly: GCA_022717655.1. Classification (GTDB taxonomy): domain Bacteria; phylum Bacillota; class Clostridia; order Lachnospirales; family Lachnospiraceae; genus Blautia. The sequence goes on from JAIIAN010000109.1 coordinate 486, forward strand.
ACATGCATGGGTGGAATACTATCAGGATGGAGTTGGCTGGCTTCCGTTTGAATCGACTCCTTCCTATCTTGGAATTATGGCGACCGCAGAAGAGTATCAGGATATCTTGGGAATTACTTCGGGTATCGGAGCAGATGACGAGCAGGAACAACAGGATGAACAGGATAATCTTGAAGACGAAGAACAGCCGGAAGAAGAGGACGATGTGATTGACTGGATTTTGATACTGGAAATGCTTCTTGGTATCTTGATTGTACTGATTACCTTGTTTTTGATTTTAATTATTGTAAAAATCATCCGTGAGCGGATTCGCTGTCAGAAGATAAAACAATTATTTGACAGTGAAGATTATAATCAGGCAGTCAATGCACTGTTTGAATATACCATGAATATTTTAGCAGTCTTTGGTTTGAAAGTGCGAAATGCTTCTTTGTATCGTTATGGAAGTCAGATAGAAAGCCTGTTTGATGAAGAAATGAAAACAGAATATACCAAGGTGGTAGACATCAGACAGGAAGCAGTTTACAGCAGTCACAGCATAACAAAAGAACAGAGAGATTTTGTTATGGAATTTAAGAATAAGGTCTGGGAAAAAGTTTACAAAGAAGCAGGATGGCTGGAACGATTCCAGTTGAAGTTTATTTATTTCCTGTAAGGTGGAATCAAAATGAAAAAGAAAAATTATGGAAAGAAATTGCTGGCATGGGTACTTGCCCTGGCAGTTGGTATGACTCTGATTCCTGTCATGGGACAAAGAGAAGTACAGGCGGCAAAAATTATGAATGCCTGGGATGGAGAGACAACCGAAGTTCCAAAAACCGATGAAAATGGAACGTATCAGATTTCAAACGGGGCAGAGCTTGCGTGGTTTGCAAAGAAAGTAAATGACGGTGCAAGTTTGATAAACGGAGAACTGACGGATAAGATTTATCTGGGTGACGGAACATCGCAAAATAAATGGCTGATGATTGGCGATACTGCCGAACATGCCTATAAAGGAACATTTAATGGAAATGGCTATACGGTATACTTTTTAAATGCCGAGATTTCAGAAGAAAATCCAGATGTGCGTTATGCCGGATTATTTGGTGTCGTTGATGGCGGAACTATTTCCAATGTAAAAGTATCCGGAGAAGTTCATAATAATTATGCAGCTTATAAGACCGAGGGAAAGTATGAAAAACTCTATATCGGAAGCGGTGGAATTGCCGGTTATTTAAAAAGCGGAACCATATCCGGCTGTATCAACTATACGGAAACCACGATGGCAGGAGAAACCCTTCGTCGTAATGCAGGTGGAATTGTCGGAATCTGTTCCGGGACAGTTAGACGTTGTGTCAATAATGGAACGCTTTCTACCAAGGTAAGATTTGCGCAGCATAACATCGGTGGGATTGCCGGAATGGAAGTCGGACCAAATGCAGTGATTCGTTACTGCGAAAATAAAGAAGCAGTGCAGGGGTATTATTCGGTTGGAGGAATTGCCGGAGGAGTCTATCAAGGTGCGGCGGTGCAGAATTGTTATAATAAAGCAAAAATCAGCGGAGTGGATACGATTGGAGGAATTGCCGGTGGTGTCAATGAAAGCAGTGTCTATGCAGATGGAACGGTAAAAGAATGTCTGATTCAAAATGTTTACAATCAGGGAGAACTTGGAGGATTGGTTTCCTATACGGGAACGATTGTCGGAGGAATCGTCGGAAAACTGGGTTATGCCGATACAAAAGAAGAAGAGAATCCGGCACAGCCAGTCATTAAAAATGCCTATAACATTGCAGTCTATACGAATAAAACCTTTGAATACAGAGGCGCAATTATCGGTATTTTTAAAAGTGGAAAAATCGGACGAGTGTATGCACTTCGAGCTGATTCTTCCTACAATCTGGATTTATATTCGTTTAAGGAAGATAAGACGACAGAGATTATTGACGAGACGGGGCTTTATATCGAAAAAACGATGAAAAGCCAGAAAATGATAACGAAACTTGGTTCTGCTTTTGTCAAAGCAAGCATTTTTGATGCGGGAGGCGGATATCCCAAACTGGCTTTCGAAGAACAGACGACAGATTTAAAGAACAAGATTGATTCTGCAATTGAAGAATTGCAGGGCTGGCAAAGCGAAGAAAATAAAAAGAAATATGGAACAACCTATATTTTAATCGAACAGGCAGTGGAAACCTATTTAAATAAAATAGATTCCGTTGTGACTCAGGATGATTTGGACAGCGTCATGAAAGAGGCAAGAGAAGCACTTCAAAAAATCAAACCTGGTTCGGAAGTCGATTCCAAATTGTTAGAGGCAAGAAATAATGCAATCTTAGAGCTTGCACAGTATCAGGAAGAACTCTTACAGGGCAGTGAAAAGTGGAGTGAGGAACAGATTGCCGAGCTAAAACAGACAGAAGAACAATTTGAAGATGAAATCGAAAACGCCCTGACCATTGCCGATGTCGAAGCATTATTAAAAACTGCGAAAGACCGTTTAAATGAACTGTCCATCGAGTATACAGAAAGTGCAAAATTAGGAGAAATCAAAGCATCCGCAATCAAGGAATTGAAAAATTATGCATCGGATGTCACGGTTGATGAAATCTGGAAAAATAAAATCGAAACAGTAAAAGCAGACGGAGAAAAACAGATTCAGTCAGCAAAGAACAGCAAGGAAGTTGCATCTGCCCTTGCCGATGCAAAGAAACAAATTGATGAGATTTTAAATAATATTCCGCAGGAAGGTGCATGGGATGGAAAGAGCACAAAAGAACCGGAACTTGTAGAAGGATACTATCAGATTTCAAACGGTGCGGAGCTTGCCTGGTTTGCACAACTGGCAAATTCCAGTGTGACAGGGGCGAAGGCGAATGCAAAACTGTGTGAGGATATTAACCTTGGAAATCAGAACTGGACACCAATCGGAAGCGGTTCTAAGATTCCATACACTGGAAGTTTTGACGGACAGGATCATGTTGTGCGTGGGCTTAGAATCGAAAGTAGCGACACATACGCTGGTCTGTTTGGAATTGTGTATGGCGACGAAAAGCAGAGCATTGAAAATCTTACCGTAAAGGGAAGTATTGAATGTAGTGAAAAAATTGCTTATGCCGGTGGAATTGTGGCATACATGCATGGAAAAAATGAGAGTCAGCGAAATTATATCCGAAACTGTCACAGTGAAATGCAGATTCAGGTGAAAAATGCAAAACGTCAATATTCAGCAGTCGGAGGAATTGTCGGTTATGCAGATAAGATGTGGGTGAACCAATGCTCAAACAAGGGTAGTGTCAGTCTGGAAAGCGCCGGAGGAATCCAGTTCTATGCCGGAGGAATTATTGGAGATATGGTAAATTCCGTCAGCATCCGCCAGAGTGTCAACCGTGGAAGCATTGAAGCAGAATTTTCCGCAGGCGGACTGGTCGGACGCATGAGCGGAAGCAATGGTGCAGTGACATCGAACTATAACACAGGAGATGTGCTGGCAAATTCTTATTCTGGAGGTCTGATTGGTGTGATGACCGGAGCATCCGGTGGTTCACAGGTTTCCTGTTGTTATAACATTGGAGATGTAAACTTAAATATCAGTGGAAAATGTGTCGGTGCACTCTTTGGAGCAATGTTAGATGGAACATATACCAATCTGACGGCACTCAAAAATCCGGCAAATGCTTCCCTTCCGTTAGTTGGTTTATTAAACGGAAGTGCAAGTACCGGGGAATATCTGGAAGCTGATCAGATGAAAACAGAGAGTTTCTTAAATGCACTGCTTGCATCAGGAAATCATTTTATCAAAGATTATATGAATGCACAGGATGGATTTCCGATTTTAAAATGGGAATTAAATCTCGAAGAGTTCCGTGCAGGGGCAGTCAAAGATTTACAGACTTTTGTGACAGCAGAGGAATATACAGAAGAAAACTGGGCACAGGTATCTGCGCTGATTGCGGAAGGCGTTGAAAAATTACAGGCTGCACAGAGTATGGATGAGATGAATGAAATTCTGACAGAAAGTAAGCAGAAGATTTATGAAATCGAAACCTTAAAAGAAGCCGAACAAAAACAGTTAGAATCAGCCATTGCATCGGCGATTGAAGAATTGCAGAATTATGCGGATGAAACTGCATATCGTGAAGCGGAAAAAATCCAGCTTGAAACTTATGTTTCCGATGGAGTGAAATATCTGCATCAGGCAGCCAGTATTGAAAAAGTCAATCAGATACTTGCCGATGTGAAATCCAGAATTGACCGTCTTGAGACAGATGAGCAGAAAACCCAGAAAGAAAATCAGGAGAAAATTTCTGCGGTGGAAGCTTATATTAATCAGATAGGAACGGTCAATTTAGAGAGTAAGACTTACATTAATCTTGCAAGAAGTGCTTATGACGAATTATCAGATGAATTAAAAGCAAAGGTCAGCAATTATGATGTGTTAGAATCGGCAGAAAAAGAATATGCCCGCCTGTTAAAAGAAAGTGAAGCGGATGAAGCTGATAAAAAGGCAGCATCAGCAGTAGATGAGCTGATAAATAAACTTGAACCTGTGACAATAGACAAAAAAGATGCGATTTTACAGGCAAGAAAAGCTTATGATACGCTCACAAAAAAACAGCAGAGCCTTGTGGCACATCCCGAATATCTGAATCGTTCGGAACAGACTTATGATAAGTTAAAGGCACAGGAAGTTTCCGCTGAAATCTCTGCGATTTTGACCGGAACAATTACTTTAAACAGTAAAGATGCCATCTATAAGGCACAGCAGTTATACGATGCCTTAACGGACAATCAGAAAAAATTAGTGACAAATTATAAGCAGCTTCAAAATGCAAAAGCGACGTATCAGAACCTGATTTTGGCAAGTCCGGTCATTGAATTAATTAAAAATATCGGAGAAGTGACACTTGAAAAAGGCGGTGCGATTACCCGTGCAATCGAAGCGTATAATGCGCTCACTGCAGAACAGCAGGAATTAGTCAGCAACTATTCAGTGTTGGAAGAGGCTTACCAGAAATATTCCGACCTTTTGGCTGCCCATCAGGTCAGCACAAAGATTTCTCAAATCGGAGTGGTGACAAAAGAGAGTGGTTCTCTGCTTCAGCAAATCCGTAATGTTTACAACAGCTTAAGTGACAGACAAAAATCACTGGTGGAAAATTATAGCGATTTGGAAAAAGCAGAATCCGCTTATCAGGGCTTAAATAAAAGTGATGAAACCAACCAGATAAAAAATACTGCAGCAGCAGGAGAAACAGCAGCTAATTCCCATGCAGGTGCGCATGAGAGCGGATATGCGAAACAAAATGGAAGTTCTAATGCAACTGGATCAGGAAATGCAGCAGAAAAATCGGGTAATGCTAAGGCCGGAGAACAGACACAGGAAAAGAAAACCGAGGAGACCGCAAAAGAGAATCAAGAAGCGAAGACAGAGCAAACGGGAAATGCGGATGGAGAAGAGCTCTCGGCAGAAAATGAGACTGCATTGCTGTCAGGAGAAGCACAAGATACTGGTGTAAGCATGCAAAATTCAGAAGAAAAAACGGCAAAAAGCAGTGTACCGGCAGCACAAAATTACAGGGTAGTAAAGATTTTGTGTGTGGTGCTTGGTGTACTTGTGATTCTGGTGCTTGCAGGTATTGAATTCATGGTAATTGGCTCAAAGAAACGAAAGAAAATTTTGTTAAAGTATTGATAAATAGTATGTATAAAATAAAAAGAGGAACTTATTTATGAAAAAATCAATGTTTACTTTGCTTATGACAGGGGTATTACTTGTTGGAGTGTCAGTGCCGACGCAGGCAGCGGGTGAGAAATATCAGGCAGATGAAATTAAGTCCATTCAGGATGGAATTGTTTCCTGGGAAAAAGACCAGATGGGAATTGATGGGAAAAATCTTCTGGATGGCGTAGTATTAGAGAGCGCAGGTACTTCAGCCGGAGACTGGCTTGCATTTACAGTCAGTAGAATGGAACAGCCGGATAATCAAAGTGGTTATCTTAGCGCACTGCAAGAACAGATAGAAACACTGTATCAGGACGATATTACAAAAACAGTGGAAGAACAGCACATGAATCCAACGGATTTTTACCGGGCAATTTTGACGGTAAATGCCTGTGGGGGAGATGCCCTTGCTTTTGGCACAGATAAAGATAAAAAAGAAATCAATCTGGTAGAAGATGGAATTTTTGACTGTGTGTTTGAAAATCAAGACCCTGGAGTGCAGGGAGCAAATGGTTATATCTGGGCACTGCTTGCATTAGACAGTAAAGATTATGAAGAACCGGAAGATGCTGTCTGGAATCGTGAAAAATTAGTGGATGCGATTCTGGAAAAAGAGCAGGAAGATGGGGGATTTTCACTTTCCACAGATGGAGAATCGGATGTGGATATCACAGCAATGGCACTCACAGCACTTGCTCCGTATAAAGATGAGGGAGAAGTAAGTACGGCAATTGAAAATGGATTTTCCTGGCTTTCTGACCAGCAGCAGGCAGATGGAGCGATGCCATCCATGGGCGTAGAAAGCGTGGAAAGTACAGACTGGACGCTGATTGCAGTGTGCAGTAATGATATCAATCCATTAGAAGATGCCCGTTTCTTAAAAGAAGAAAACAGTCTGTTAGACGGAATCTTACAGTTTCGGACGGAGGATGGCGGAATGGCACATTCTCTGGCAGAAAATGAGGATGGACCGGATGCAATGGCAGGATATCAGACTCTTTATGCACTCGAAAGCTATCGAAGATATCAGCAGGGAGAAAATCACTTGTTTGATTTAAGTGATGCACCGGAAACAGAAATAAGTGCGCCGGAAGAGACTGCTTCTAATAAGATGGGACAGATGGCAGGAATTTTGATTGCACTGGCTGTGCTTATCGTGATTGTTATCGTTGTGATTGTAATTAAAAACGGCCATAACAATAAAAAACAAAAAGCAGAAAAATTAAAAAAAGTACAGGAAGCAGAAGAACAAGATGACTGGAATTAAATTCAAAAATGATTATCAAATCGCTAAATTGGAGGAAATGAAAGATATTATCTGAAAATTGCACAAAAATAAATCGACAAAACTACAAAATGTGTTGAAAAATACTCTTGTATTTTAAATAAAAAAAGAGTAAAACATAACATAAGTTAAGAAAAAGAAATGCAGTGAAAGGGATACATCACAAAAGAGAACTGGAATTCAGAGAACCGTTGGCAGGTGTGAAACGGTAGAAAGTGTTTTGTGACATCACCCTAGAGCATCCCGCTGAAATGAAAGCTTTGAGAGATTAAAAGTATTGAAAAGCTTTGAAAACTTTGAAAGTAGGCAGGGACGTGGGCTTCACGTTACAGAAGAGACTGTTAAAAAAGACAGTGGTAAGAGATTGTAGTTAGCGATAGGTACAATAATACAAAGTGGTACCACGGAAAGAAAATTCCGCCTTTGTTATCCGAGAGGGTAGCAAGGGCGTTTTTTTATTTCATAGGAAATTGCGTCCTATGAAATAAAAACGCTTCGCGGGGAGCGCACTGCGGCGGTATGGAAATGTGTCGCAAAAGCGACCCGCCGCAGGCGGAGAATCTCGCAAGCGAGATTCTTTCTTGTACATAAATTTATTTCTATTTTCAAGACTTAGCAAAAAATAAATTTAAGAGAAGAGGGAAAGAGTTATGAGTGGAATCTTAATGATGGTAATTGCCATTGTTGTACTCGGAGGTGCATATCTCCTGTATGGCCGTTATCTTCAAAACAAATGGGGCATCGACCCAAACGCAAAAACTCCGGCTTACGAAATGGAAGATGGAGTTGACTATGTGCCGGCAGACACAAACGTAGTATTTGGACATCAGTTCGCATCTATCGCAGGTGCAGGTCCAATCAATGGACCGATTCAGGCAGCAATCTTTGGATGGCTTCCGGTATTGCTTTGGATTTTAATTGGTGGTGTATTCTTTGGTGCTGTTCAGGATTTCGCATCCATGTACGCATCTGTAAAAAATAAAGGTCGTACAATTGGTTATATAATCGAAGAATATATTGGAAAATTAGGTAAAAAGTTATTCCTGTTATTCTGCTGGTTATTCTGTATTCTGGTTGTTGCGGCATTTGCCGATGTTGTAGCTGGAACATTTAACGGATTTGCAGCAAACGAAGCCGGAGAAGTAACAAAAGTAGTAGCTAACGGTGCAGTTGCAACCACTTCTATGTTGTTTATCTTAGAAGCCGTTGGACTTGGAATGTTCTTAAAATACACAAGATTTAACAAATGGGTGAATACAGCGGTGGCTGTCTTATTATTAGTAGCAGCAATCGCACTGGGATTAAACTTCCCGATGTACTTAAGCCTTGGAACATGGCACATCATCATCTTTGTATATATCATGATTGCCAGTGTTGCTCCGGTATGGGCACTGCTTCAGCCACGAGATTACTTAAACAGCTACCTGTTAATCTTCATGATTGTCGGTGCGGTTGTTGGTGTGTTCGTAGCAAATCCATCCTGTAACCTTGCAGCATTTACAAGTTTTAACGTAGACGGACAGTACATGTTCCCAATCTTATTTGTAACAATCGCCTGTGGTGCGGTTTCCGGTTTCCATTCACTGGTCTCTTCCGGTACTGCTTCCAAACAGATTAAAAACGAAAAAAATATGCTTCCGGTATCCTTCGGAGCAATGTTAATGGAAAGTATGCTTGCAGTTATCGCCTTAATCGCAGTTGCTTCTTTTGCAAACGGTGAAGCAGCAGCACAGGGACTGACGACTCAGCCTCAGATTTTCGCAGGTGCAATCGCAAACTTCCTTTCCGTAATCGGTCTGCCACACTCTTTAGTATTTACTTTAATTAACCTGGCAGTATCTGCATTTGCATTAACTTCACTGGACTCTGTGGCCAGAGTTGGTCGTCTGTCCTTCCAGGAATTCTTCCTTGATGCCGATGTAGATGAAGATAACATGAGCCCATTCTTAAAATTTGTGACAAACAAATATTTTGCAACTATCATCACACTGGTACTTGCTTACTTGCTGACAAAAGTAGGATATGCAGAAATCTGGCCGTTGTTTGGTTCAGCAAACCAGTTGTTATCCGTACTGGCACTGGTAGCCTGCGCGGTATTCTTAAAGAAAACAAAACGTCAGGGCTTCATGCTTTGGGGACCGATGGTATTTATGATGGCTGTTACATTTACAGCACTTGGCATGACTATCGTAAAATTAAGCAAAGCATTTATGACAACAGGCTTAGACCTTGGAAACAGCTTACAGCTTATCTTCGCAGTTCTGCTGTTAATCCTTGGTGTATTAGTAGCAATTCAGGGTATCAAGAAATTACTTGAACGCAGATAAGCATTCCCCCGCTTCAAGTGAGCAGAGCACTAAGCGGCGGGTGAGGGGGATGCTTCTGTCAGTGGGAGTTGAAAGCTCCCACTGACAGATCGCAAAGCGACTGCGTTCATGAGCAAGTAG
>JAIIAN010000476.1 GCA_022717655.1 Bacillota bacterium
CCTCGTATAATATAGTCATAGCTTAGGTTGCTTTTAATAAAAATTTAAGCTATGCTGTTTTAGATACTGTGGATTAGTTTTCAACTCCTACCACTAGATGGTTTTTTGAAGGCTCTAACCACAGTCTCTTTGTTAATTTGTTAATCAGTTAGATACCGCATGACGGTTTATGTAGAACGAGGCTACAATTGCAAGGAGTACCCGTGGTTCTAAAACAGTATCAAATATTTATTCAAGAGGTGTTTTCAATTGACTATTTTAGTTGGTATTGACGTTGCTAAAGATAAGCACGACTGCTTCTTTATGAACTCCGAAGGTGAAGTTCTTGCCAAACCTTTTACTATTTTCAATAACAAAGAAGGTTTCGATTTTCTTTACGAAAAAATCCAATCTGTCTCTTCTTCTGACAATATAAAAGTAGGACTTGAAGCTACCGGTCATTACAGCTATAACATCATTGGATTCTTGTTGAACAAAGGTCTAGCCACCTTTATTCTTAACCCACTCCACACAAATCTTTACAGAAAAAGTCTTAGCCTTAGAAAGACGAAAACGGATAAGATTGATTCTAAAACCATTGCTATGATGTTATTGTCCGATGTAAGCTTAAAATCCTACTCGGATATATCTTACCATAACGAAGATTTAAAGTCACTAACCCGTTACAGGTTTTCTAAAGTTGAAGAACGCGCTAAGCTTAAAACATCTCTTTCCCGCTTAGCACAAATCCTTTTCCCGGAACTTGAAAAACTCGTTCCAACTCTTCATATGACCTCTATTTACCAATTGCTGGAAGAATTTCCTAGCGCATCAGCTATAGCTTCTGTACATCTGACAAGGCTTACTAATCTACTCTCCAAAGCCTCAAAAGGTCACTATGACCGTGAAACTGCTATTAAGATTAGAGATGCTGCCAAAAATTCTATCGGCTCTAATATGCCAGCTAAATCTCTTGAGCTAAAGCATACTATTAAACTTATTCGTGCACTGACTATTGATATTGGAGAAATAGAAGCAGAGATTTCTAAAATGATGGATAAGATTGCTTCTCCTATCACTACAATACCTGGAATCGGACGTAATATGGGAGCTATGATTATCTCGGAAATTGGCGATTTCAGCCGCTTTTCTTCTCCAGATAAGATTTTAGCTTATGCAGGCTTTTCTCCCTCTATCTACCAATCCGGTAAACTTGATAACTGCTATGCTCATATGGAAAAACGTGGTTCACGCTATTTGCGTTACGCATTGTTTCATGCTACGAAACTTGTATGCCATTGGGACAAAACTTTTGCAGATTACTTAGCGAAAAAACGTGCTGAAGGTAAGCATTACTATGTTGCTATATCTCATGCCGTAAAGAAATTGGTTAGGGTGATCTTCCACATTGAGAAAACAAAGCAGGCTTTTCTGAAAGCTTCTTGACTTTACTTAATTTGATACTGTCTTTGAAAGCACCGTAAACGATGCTTTATTTGTCATGCGTTTTTTCAACTAACCTAATAAAAATTCAATGTATCTATTTGGTTTAAGTTTTTTATCTTTACCCCCTTGACTTTTTATAGTTAGTCTTC
>JAIIAN010000477.1 GCA_022717655.1 Bacillota bacterium
GAGACGGAATTCCGTCTCTTCATTCATTATGGTAGAGCATTAATAAATGCTTCTGCCTGTGTTTTATATCTTACCGGAATGTGAATTTCAGTTCCGGATATTATACCTCCAGGTAACGAATTCACAAAAGTGGCAGCTATTAGTGCACTTTGTTTGGAACAATGCAACACAACGTAATCCATCTTATCTTCTTCAACTTCTAAAACAGATTCTTTCGGAATATCTTGTTTTTTCTGTGGCGTTTCCCTTTTACCAAAAGTATCTTCATAAAATTTAATCACTTCCGGATCTGCAAGCTGCTTTACTACATTCAAATCTCCATCAACATAAAGATTTCCAGCATTCCTAACACGTGAGAGCGAAACATAGAGCTGTCCACAAGCAAATATCTCTGGATGCATGGCATTTCCTATCGACAATGATACCTTATCAAAGGTCTGCCCTTGGGACTTATGGATTGTAATTGCATAGCCAAGACGTATCGGAAGCTGACTATATGATCCAATTTTTTCCTTTTCGACCACATTCTTCTCATTTACTTCTTTGACTACATACCGTTCTACATTCCATGTGATGTACGCAATATCAACTTCCTCGTCTGTTTCATCCATTCTGACCGTTACACCGTCCGGACGTAATGCTGTCACGATTCCACTGCTACCATTATGGTATTTTTCTGTATTTTGAAGCATAATAACCTGTGCTCCAACCTTCAAATGCAGCATTTCCGGTGCCACCTGTTTATCCTGTTCTGATACCTGTCCTACAATGTCGGCTTCATAATTTTTCCCCTTACCAGGCAAACGCGAAAGTGCAGCATTATTAATCTCAGTTGCCGTCTTATTGGTTCCACACAGATGAATAACACTTTCTTTTGAAAATTTCTTTTTCCGAGAATGTTCTCTAAAATAGTCTAATACTGAACGATCACCAAAGCGGAGCTTATTAAGTGCATCTATCATAGGTTTGTCTGACTGTCGCAACACTTCTGTTAATTCGCACACAACAAACTGACACCTTTTCCAGCCGGGTGCTTTGAATGCATATCCATTTCCAATATCAAAGCCATAATGATCAGACATTAGTGTTGCATCATCCGGTTTTCCGTCATGGGATCGGACAATTACTGGCGGAAGCTGGCAAAAATCTCCAACGACAATAAGTTGTATTGGGGCTTTATGCTTATTTTTAGGATTGCTCTGGTATTCTACAGATTTTCTTAAATCATTAATCTTTTCAATCAACTGTACTACATATTCAAATGCATCAATACGAAGCATGGATATTTCATCAATTATAAGGGTATCTGCTTCATACAAGGGAGCCTTCTTATCCACATCTGGCTCACGCATCCATGTCATTTTTACGGGAATTTTACAAGCCCGATGGCAGGTAACACCACCCAGTAAGGTTGCAGCTTTTCCAGTTGATGCTGTGATAAGCACTGTTTTCCCGGCTTTTTTCAATGCATCTACTATGTAATTAACAACAAAACTTTTTCCAACACCACCGCCGCCGGAAATAAAGAGATTATCACCTTTTTTTGCTTTTGTAAGGATTGCATTTTGTTCT
>JAIIAN010000478.1 GCA_022717655.1 Bacillota bacterium
ACCCCCATGAGCATGAGGAGTAGGAAGAAGAAAGGTCTTAATAATCTTGTCATTATCTAAATATAGATTTACTTCTTGATATATTTCACACCATTTAGAACGTAGATGTCCTGGGGCAACTTGTCGTAATCCTCGGCAGGACATACATAAGATCCCATGACGGAATAGATATGGTCGGTCTTGCGCAACTGGTTGGAAGCCTTGACGGCCACGATGTCGGTCGCTGGGTCAGAAATGTAAGTCTCCTTCGATACTCCTGCGTTGGTGTGGATATTTGTCTTTTGGCGAACATCGGCCGAAGAGGCTGCAAGCTCCAACGTCACGGTGGCATCCTCTACCTTAAACTGATGGCTCTTTGTGTCGAAGTAAGAGAACTGGTCGTATTTCACAGGAATGGTTATCTGCTTCGACTCGCCAGCCTTCAGTTCTACACGTTCAAATCCAACCAACTTCTTGTTCTTCTTGCCGTTCTCACCTTGTCCGTTCCAGTTGGCATAGAGCTGAACCACCTCGGCACCATCGCGGTTGCCAGTGTTCTTAATGGTAGCGGTAACCTGTGCGGTGCCATCCTTGGCGATGGAGGCGGGTGCTGCGAGGTCGCTGTACTCGAAGGTGGTGTAAGAGAGACCATAGCCGAATGGGAACTGTGGGGTGGTAGCCTGACGACCATGCTTGGCTTTGCCATAATACATATAGGTGTAACCCCAAGTATCGATGTCGTAGAACATCATGCCATGCTGGTCGCGCTTGAAGGCCTGAGGCTCTGCCAACTCGTCGTTGCGTGATGGCAATTCGTCGATGCTGTTGTACCAAGTAGAGGTCAGCTTGCCCGAAGGGTTGATGGTGCCGTAGATGGCATCACAGATAGCCTGTCCCTGAGCCTGGCCATCATACCAAGCCTCCACGATGGCAGGCACGTTCTCCTTGGCCCACTTGATATCCATCGAAGAGCTCGTCTCCAGCACGAGGACGGTGTTCTTGTTGGCCTGGTAGAGAGCCTTGAGCATAGCTTCCTGGTTGCCTGGCATACCAAGAATCCAGCGGTCGTGCCCCTCGGTGCCCGTGTGGTGGTCGCCGGGCTTCTCATAGTTGGTACCCGTGAGGAACAATACCACGTCGGCACGCTTGGCCACATCCACGGCACGCTGTATTTGTGCATCTGTATAACGGTCGTTCACGCTCTGTGTGGGAGAGTACATATAGAGCGGACCAGCAGTCTCGATGGCTGGAATAGGCTCTGTTACAGGGTTGGTAGGATTAGTGAATGCAAACGATTTGTAATTGCCACAATAAGAGTTGCTACCCGAGAACTTGACATAGAGGTCGTGTGTGCCCTTCACTACGGTAGGATCTACGGTAGCGGTTACCGTCTGCCACTTGGTCCAGCTGCCCGTGTTCACGTTGCTTACTGTCAAGAAAGGTTCGCCGTCGGCTGAATCGAGAATGAAGCTGACCTGTCCCACGCCATTGCTCTTGGCGCCACAGGTCATCTCGAAGTTGGTGCATCCGTTCTCGCCGAAATATACTTTGTCGTAGCGGAAGATGTCGCCAGGAGCAGTGTTCTCCAAGTT
>JAIIAN010000479.1 GCA_022717655.1 Bacillota bacterium
TGAGCAAGTAGCGAAGCGGATTGCGAATGTCCGCTTTACAGCCCCCGGTCTATTTAACCGAATCAAGAAAGACCTTCGATTCAAAGATTTTTGTTTGACAAAGACTTAAGAAAATACTTTCATGCGGTCTCGCCTTGCAGCACAAATTAAAGTTAAATGATATTCTTTGGCAAGTTCAATCGCTTCGACAGTAGGAGAAGCTTTACTGGCAAGAATCGGAATCTGAGCATAAATGGCTTTCATTGCCATGTCAGTCGGGATTCGACCGCTTGAATAAACCATACATTCACGTAAATCAATCTGATTTCTAAGTGCGTAGCCAATTACTTTATCAAGCGCATTGTGTCGGCCGATATCCTCACAGGAAAATAAAATCTGACCGTTTCTTGCAAGCAGACAGCTGTGAGTGGCGAAAGTTACGCTGTGAAGCGGCATACCGTCAGCAAAGGCATCTGCCATCTGAAAAATCCATTCCGGTTTCCATTCGATAGAAGTTACAGGCTTTGGAAGTTGTCCGGAAACAAAGTAATCATTTAAAATATGATTTCCGGTGCAGCAGGTAGGAGTAATTTCTACAAAAGAATCGTTTTCGGGATTTTGTGAAATTGTTTTTGATGATTTGTTTAGATAAACCTTTGCTCGTTTTCCATATTCGCAGATATAAATTTGTTCGATATCGGAGATGGAATCAATAATTCGCTCTGTTAAAAGCCGACCAAGAACTAATTCTGTCAGATACTGTGGGAGACAAACAAGTTTCATTGTTAAATGGTCATTTAAATAGACGTCAATCAAATGCTCTTTTAAAATTTGTTCTTGTTTTGAAATGAATTGTCCATCGCGGTTGATAAACCGGTATTCTTTTGTATCTAATAATGGTAAATCGTGGTATTGTTCGTTAATATACATAATTTCTCCAATGCAAAAAAGAGTTCTTTTATTCATGTTTCCTATGTGTTATGATAATAGTATAACAGAAATGTCTTTGCTTCAAAAGAGGGAAAATATAAAAAAGCAGAGAACAAAGGAGGAGTTGTTTTAGATGGGAAAAATAATAGCTGTCAATATCAGTGAGAAGAAAGGTACACAAAAAAAGAATGTACATCGTGCAAAATTAATTGAAGAATTTGGAATTGAAAATGATGCACATGCGGGAAAATGGCATCGTCAGGTCAGCCTTCTTTCTTATGAAAAAATAGAGGAATTTAAAGCAAAAGGTGCACCGATTGAGGATGGTGCATTTGGAGAGAACTTAATCGTAAGCGGATATGATTTAAAAAACCTTCCGGTTGGAACAAGATTTCGCTGTGGAGAGGTGTTACTGGAAGTTACTCAGATTGGAAAACAATGTCACAGTGGCTGTGAAATTTTTAAAATTATGGGAGATTGTATTATGCCAAGAGAAGGTATTTTTACAAGAGTGCTTCATGGAGGAATCATTGAAGAGGGGGATGAGATTCATATAGAAGAAAAAACGGATGGAGAAACAGAAAAGTAAATTATGAAAGATAAATATGGACGAGAAATTGATTACTTGAGAATTTCAATTACAGACCGATGTAATTTGAGA
>JAIIAN010000480.1 GCA_022717655.1 Bacillota bacterium
GCAGGATGTTCAGGCACAGGAAACCATGTATCTCAATGGTCTTGATAATCTCTACAAAAAGGGACTGATCAAAGAGGAGGAATATCAGCAGATGAAGTTGGAGATAACCAAGCAGTGCGCTGCCCAGAGAGCGCAGATCGAGGCTGAGGATCATGGAGCAGGCTCTACGCAAGCCAAGATTGACTCCAAGACTTCAGAGATGGTCAATAGCGCAAAGGCTGCAGCCGGGGATGCACAATCAACAAATGGCAGCTTCGGTGGCTATTTCGTCGCACAGGTGCAGAACTATCAGAACACCATGGAGAAGTTGAAGGAGCTATATGGTTCAGATGAGCAGAACCATGCTGCATACATGCAGGCCAAGGCGCAAGTCACGGGGGACTTCCTCGATGGAATGGTGCAGAAAACACAGGTTGCATACAATGGCATCAGCAATATCATGTCAGCCGCATCAGCTTATTCGCAGGCATGCTCAGATCTGGAGCAGGCCAAAATCTCCAAAAACTACGAAAAGCAGATTGCTGCAGCAGGCAACAACTCCAAAAAGAAGAAAAGGCTTGAGGAGAAACGTGACAAGGAGTTGGCAGCAGCTAAAGCTAAAGCCAACAAAAAAGCGATGAAGATTGAGATAGCTCAGGCTATCGCCTCCACAGCCATGGCTGCCATCAACGCATATTCATCTGCTGCACGAGTTCCTTTCATCGGCTGGACCTTGGCACCAATAGCTGCTGGTATGGCCACTGCTGCTGGTCTGCTGCAGATAGCTACTATCAGAAAACAGCATCAGGCAGAAGCGGCAGGTTACTACTCGGGCGGTTATACAGGAGGCAGGCGATATCGCAGAGAGGCAGGTGTTGTCCACGAAGGTGAGTTCGTAGCCAACCATCAGGCTGTCAACAACTCATCCATTCGTCCTGCTTTCGACCTCATCGACAGAGCGCAGCGCTCTAATACTGTTGGCTCCCTGACAGCTGATGATATCAGCAGAGCTCTCGGTTCTGGTGGCGGTGGAGCAGTCGTTACTCCTATTGTCAACGTCAGCAATGACAATAGTGAGGTGCGAGAGTCCCTCGATGGTGTGAACAACGCAATCACTATTCTCAACCAGACTCTTGATGACGGATTGGAGATAGTTATGCCTATCGCTGGCCGTAGCGGACTGCACAGAAAACTGAAAGATTATGAACGATTATTAGACAACAAGTAGTATGATAACATGCATTATCAATGGGCATAAAGCCTATCCTATATCCACATCATCCATCAAGGTGACATACGCCAACCAGTATGTCACCGATGATGGAGAATATACCTATGACATCACATTTCCGATGAATATCTTATCTAATAGAGAGATATTCAAGAATGTGTCAAGGTTCGAGGTCAAGAAGAAACTCGCTAAATATGATGACTGCAAGCTATACTGCAATGGCTTGCTCATCATGAGTGGAGTGGGCACTGTACTATCTGTCAATCAGAAAGAAGTGAAGCTGCAGTTGCTCGGTGGTAAATCAAGGGTGAAGTATAATTCCAAATTCGACAAAAAGTTTATTGATGAGATGGATTTGG